>CBFHBH010000295.1:0-3431 GCA_965653735.1 uncultured Flavobacterium sp.
CTACCTGCCTCAATTTTAATGTAATTATTTGCATCAGGAATCAAATAAGGAACTATTTGGTTTGTAGTGTTCCCATTACCTATTTGTGCACTTCCATTATGTCCCCATGTATAGACTTTATTATAATTTTTTAGCAAAACCACATGGTATCTACCCGCTTCGATATCGCTATTATCCGTTGAATTTCCTACCTGCCCTGGTGTTGATTGTGCTCCCCCAGTCCCGTTACCCATTTGTCCTCTACTGTCGTTCCCCCAAGCCCATATAGTTCCGTCTGTTCTAAGACCTACTGAAAAATCTTCACCCCCAGAAACTTTAGCCCAGTTAGTAGCTGTTCCAATTTGAATTGGTTGCAGTTTATTTGTTCCTGAGCCATCACCTAACTTGTTGAACGTATTTTCACCCCAACCCCATAATGTTCCGTCTTGTTTAATTGCAAACGAATGATAGTATCCTGCATGCACACTTACCCAATCGGTTGCAGTCCCAATTTGAACTGGTTGTGTTCTATTTGTAGTTGTACCATCACCTAACTGACCTGCATTGTTATACCCCCAAGCCCATAACGTTCCGTTTGAAGCCAAAGCTAAAGTGTGATAAAGACCTGAATCAATTTTTTGCCAGCATTGTGCATTGCCACTTAAAGCAGTCAATAAGAAAAATAAAAATAGTTTTGTTTTCATAGTTGCTCATTTTATTGAACCAAAAATACCATCAGGTTCAATCCTATTTTTATGGCAACTTCTGAAAGGTCTTTATCAATTGCTGAAATTTACTGCAATTCCTGAAGAAGATTTATCAGCTCCTCTTTTTTCTCTTTGGACACCGGAATTCTATTACCTTTTTCCATTTCAATATACGTTCCGTCCTTCTTAATTATTTTATGCAGATATTTTAAGTTAACCAAATACGAACGATGTGGTTTATAAAAGAGTTCTTTGTTTTCTAACAAATCCGAGAAATACTTCATCGGCTTACTAATTAGAATTTTTTTGTCATTATTGAGGAAAAAATTGGTGTACATTCCGTCAGCTTCGAGATAACAAATTTCTTCAGTTTTTACAAAAAGAACTCCTTCCTCAACTGGCAAGGCAATTTTATTAAACTTTTCGGTAGCCAATGCGTTTTTTAGTTCCAATAATCTCTGCTGAAGCTGATTCTGATTTATTTTATTTGATACTTTTTGCACAGCTTCCTGTACTTTATTTGGTCGTAAAGGCTTCAGTAAATAATCAATTGCCGAAAATTCAAACGCTTGTATGGCAAATTCGCTGTAAGCTGTAGCAAAAATCAATTCGAAAGTAACATCTTTAATATCTAAATAATCAAACAACTCTAAACCTGAGTGTTCTGGCATTTCAATATCCAGAAAAACCAATTGGAAGATATTCTTCTTTATCAGCTCAACACCTTGCAATAAATTTTCGGCAAGAAAAACTTCAGTAACTTCAGGACAATATTCTTCTAAAATGGCTTTGAGCAATTGTCTTGCTTTTATTTCGTCGTCTATAATCAGTACTTTCATATTATGTTTTTTTTACTGGAATCTTCAATATCACTTCTGTTCCAGTTGCGGTATCATTTTCATCATACAAGTCTTTAATCTCGATTCCTACTTTCCCTTTCACATTTTGGTTAATTAATTGAAAGCGATCAACGCTAGCTTGTGTCGCAAACGATTTGTGTTTTTTATTTTTATTGATTTCCAAACTTCTTTCACGACCAATTCCATTATCGAGTACCTTGCAAATAATCATTTCATCATTATCCTTTTCAATAGAAACAATTAAACGCCTATCGTTCTTTTTATGAAGTAGTCCATGCTTAATAGAATTTTCAACAAATGGCTGAATCAAGAAAGAAGGAATACGAGTATTGTATATATCCAATCCATGACCAACATTGACATCATATACAAAATCGTCATCAAAGCGCAACTTCTCTAATTTTAAATACAATTTAAGCATTTCGATTTCGTCATTCAGCATAATACTATCTTCCTGACTGTGCTGAAGATTTGAGGCTTGTTCTTTTTTATTCTGTAAAATGAATTCCTGAATACTATTTAATGCATTGAACATAAAATGAGGATTCATTTGCGCATTCAGTGCAGCTAACTTGGATTTATTTATTTCCTTACTGAATTTTTCCTTCTCAATTTCTTTTTGTGATTTCTCCAATAAATAATTTATTCGCATCCTGTAAACAACGAAAAGAAGCAATGCAAAAAGGACTAAGACCATGACGATAAACTGCCATTTTTTCCAGAAAACAGGTTCTATTTCAAAAACAAACTCTTTGCTTTCAGAGGTATTCAAACCATCCGTAAGCTGCACTTCAAAAATATATTCTCCCGCAGGAAGTTTATTGTAAACAGCTATGTTATCGAAAAAATCTGATGATTGCCATTGATCATCATATCCCTTTAATCTGTAACGGTACTTCAAGTTTCTTTTATCCAGAAAACTAACCGCTTTGAAACTGAATTGCAATGTATTTTCGTTTGTGGGTAGCACCGAATTATTTTTAACCTCATCGGCACCATTAACAAACACCCTATTGATCAACACTTCAGGCAACTTTTCCCTTTTCACTATGGTATTAAAATCGAAACATTGCAATCCTTTTGAGGAAACAACATAAATCATACTTCCCAAAATTTCAAAATCAAGTATTGCATTCGAAAGCAATCCTTCTGCCTTTGTAAAATCGAGATGTTTTTTAAAGTCAGCTGTAAAACGTTGCAAACCTTCGTTTGTAGCTATATAAACATAAGGACTCTGGTAAATGATTTTTATAATGCGGTCAGACAACAATTTATTTTTGGTGGTTAAATGCCTTATCAGTTTATTTTTTTGAAAAACATAAATCCCTGTAGTAGAACTTACCCAAACCTGACCGTTAATTCCAACAATTCCGTTACTAAAAATTTCTTCGTGACTAACTTCAATTTTTTTAAAAATACCTTTTTGCTTGATTTCTAATCCAGTTGAAGAAGCCAGCCAGATGGTGTTATTTTCTTCATCATTAAAAACGCCGTACGTACGAGTGGTATACCCCAGTTGGTGATTCTTCTTCATTTTATCCAAATAAAACAATCCGGACCGAGTCACATAAAAAACCGAATCATTCTTTTTATTTTCAAAAACATCATATTTATTATAATCATTTTTGAAAAGTTCCTTCTTTAAGTTTCCATCAAAAACCTTATCATTTACATAAATTCTATTCGATTTAGACTCATACTTCAAAAATTCAATTTTATTGAATCCTTTACTTTTTATACTTAGTTTATCCTTATCGAGAGCATAAACATTACCTTTTACACCACCTAAAAAAAGAGTATTTTCCTTTGCAGTTATTTGTGTAAGATCATCATCTTTCAACAATGAAACATTAGAATAATCAATCACAGACATATTAGGAATCAT
>CBFHBH010000296.1:0-3421 GCA_965653735.1 uncultured Flavobacterium sp.
TGCTAATGATGCAGCACAATTCGCCGAATTGGAAACTCTTGGTGAATTAACCAAAATTGCCTGGAAACATGATGTTCAGGTATTTATTGAAGGACCTGGCCACGTGCCAATGCATATGATCAAGGAAAACATGGACAAACAGTTAGAACATTGTGCTGAAGCGCCATTTTATACCTTAGGCCCTTTAACTACAGATATCGCACCGGGTTATGACCATATTACCTCAGCCATTGGTGCAGCGATGATTGGTTGGTACGGCACTGCCATGTTATGTTATGTAACCCCAAAAGAACATTTGGGTTTACCCAACAAAAAAGACGTGAAAGACGGTGTTATCACCTATAAAATTGCTGCACATGCCGCCGATTTGGCCAAAGGTCATCCGGGAGCACAATACCGTGACAATGCATTGAGTAAAGCCCGCTTCGAATTTCGTTGGGAAGACCAGTTTAATTTGGCTTTAGATCCGGATACAGCTAGAGAATTCCATGATGAAACATTGCCTGCAGATGGTGCCAAAGTAGCTCATTTCTGTTCGATGTGTGGACCAAAATTCTGTTCGATGAAAATCTCACAGGAAATCCGTGATGTTGCTGCCGCAGAAGAAGGCATGAAAACAAAATCGAAAGAATTCATAGAAAACGGAAAAGAAATTTATGTTTAAATAAACTCAGAGATAAAAGACAGATAGATGAGAAACTAAGAGCTTATAGACAACCAGAATTAGTCCATTATCTATCCGTCTATCATCTTTCATCAAAATTTTAAAATGATTGTCATCACAAATTCAGCGGCTGTTATTAATGAAATAAACATCATCCATTCGCTTTTTGAACATGGATTGGAGTTATTACATGTGCGCAAACCTAATTATTCGGAAGCGGAAATGGCTTCGTTCCTGACAGCCATTGAAAGTGATTTCAGAAATCGATTAGTATTGCACAACTATCATCATTTGTCCAATTCATTCGGAATAAACCGTTTGCACAATCCAAAAACTAGAAATGAAAATACGAATTTCATATTTTCAACCTCAACACATTCCGTAATTGAATTCAATGCTTTAGAAAATAACTATGACTATGCTTTTTTGAGTCCGGTCTATCCAAGCATTTCAAAACAAGGTTACCATTCTGAACAGAATCTTTTGGGATCGATAAAAGAGCGAACCAATTTCAATACAAAATTGGTGGCTTTGGGTGGAATTTCTACAAAAAACATTTCAGATACTCTTCAAAAAGGGTTTGATGAAGTGGCGCTTTTAGGAAGCATTTGGAACAGTACTAATCCGTTAGAAAATTTTAAACTATGTCAGCAAGCCGTCCATTTGTTTTAAGTATTGCAGGATTTGATCCTTCTGCAGGTGCCGGTGTTTTGGCTGATATCAAAACATTTGAGCAACATCAGGTATATGGTTTAAGCATTATTACTGCCAATACTATTCAAACTGAAGATTCTTTTCACACTATTCAATGGACAGATTTGAATTTTGTCCTTAATTCAATCGAAAAACTATTTAAAGCATATGATATAAAAGCGGTCAAAATTGCAATTGTTCCTTCATTAGATTACTTAAAAAGTATTGTTGAAGAAATCCGAAAACATTCGGCTGAAGTTAAAATCGTTTGGGATACCGTTTTAAAATCAAGTACAGATTTTGAATTTGCAATTATCGAAAATCAATCGGAATTAATACACATTTTAGAAAAAATTGACTTAATTACACCTAATTATGTAGAAATTCTAAAACTTCTTCCACAAAAAACATCTGCAAAACATATTGCCAAAATGCTTTCAAAGCACTGTGCTCTTTTACTCAAAGGCGGACATAATCAGGAATCTATTGGAACTGATTATTTATATACATCTGAAGAACAAATTATACTAACACCAAATACAATTAACGTAATGGAGAAACACGGTTCGGGCTGTGTCTTATCCTCGGCGATAACCGCCAATCTTGCACTAAATCACGATTTACCCAAATCTTGCCAAGAAGCAAAGCTTTACATTGAACATTATTTAAACACAAACAACACAAAATTAGGGTACCATTATGTTTAGCAAATTACAATACATTTCGCAAGGAGAAACTATTTATAGTCAAATTAGAAACATTCATCATGCTTTAGACACAGGTTGTGATTGGATACAATTACGATTTAAAACCAACAATAAAGAACAATTACGTGACTTAGCCGAAGCTTCAAAATTACTTTGTGATACCTATTCCGCTACGTTTATAATTAACGACAATCCATATTTATGTCAAGAAGTTGACGCTGACGGAGTTCATCTTGGATTAACCGATATGAGTATCAAGGAGGCCAGATTACTTTTAGACGAATTCAAGATTATTGGAGGGACTGCCAATACGTATGAACATATTTTACAACGCTTTGAAGAAAATTGTGATTACATTGGTCTTGGCCCCTATAAATTCACAACTACCAAACAAAACTTAAGTCCGCTACTTGGTCTCGAAGGATATCAAAACATATTATCTAAACTAAAAAAAGATGGAATTCAAATTCCAATATATGCTATTGGAGGAATTCAACTTGAAGATGTCGAACATCTTATGAAAACAGGAATTCATGGTATTGCCGTTTCTAGTTTAATTACCAATGAATTTCAAGAAAATAACTACTCACAACTAAACTCAACCTTATATGTCAATTCTTAAAATAGCTGATAAAGAATTCAATTCCCGACTTTTTCTGGGCACAGGAAAATTTGGTTCCAACATGAAAATGGAAGAAGCAATTCTGGCTTCGGGAAGCGAATTAGTCACTGTCGCTCTAAAACGCGTTGACTTAGAAACCGAAACTGATGCCATTTTATCACACATTAATCATCCTCATATCAATTTATTACCAAATACTTCGGGAGCACGCAATGCCAAAGAAGCTGTTTTTGCGGCACAATTAGCCCGTGAAGCCTTGGAAACCAATTGGCTCAAACTAGAAATACATCCCGACCCTAAGTATCTTCTGCCTGACCCTATTGAAACCTTGAAAGCGACTGAAGAATTGGCTAAACTCGGGTTTATTATTTTACCTTACATTCATGCTGATCCAGTATTGTGCAAACGCTTGGAGGAAGTAGGAACTGCTGCTGTAATGCCATTAGGTTCCCCAATTGGAAGTAACAAAGGCTTAAAAACCGAAGATTTCTTGGAGATTATCATTGAGCAAAGTAAAGTACCTGTAATTGTAGATGCGGGAATTGGTGCGCCATCACATGCAGCTAGGGCTATGGAAATGGGTGCCGATGCCGTTTTAGTTAATACTGCCATTGCCGTTGCCGGAAACCCTAAATTAATGGCCGAAGCTTTTGCAGCAGCTGTAATTTCAGGAAGAAAAGCCTATGATGCACAATTGGCACAAACTGTAAATAAAGCAATTGCATCAAGTCCGCT
>CBFHBH010000297.1:0-3405 GCA_965653735.1 uncultured Flavobacterium sp.
CATCAGAATTTAAATTATGCGCTTTGTAATCAGCAAAACCTCTTTTTGAAGCGTTCATTACTACAAAATCAGGCTCTCCATAAGTAGCTAATTCAGCATCTGTAGGGCGGATGAACATGTTTTTTACAAAATGTGCTTGCCAAGCCACCTCAACAATAAAACGAACTTTTAAACGAGTATTTTCATTGGCACCACAAAAAGTATCTACTACAAATAATCTTTTACCTGAAAGTTGATCTACCGTATTTTTCTTTAACTCATTCCAAGTTTCAGTAGAAATAGGTTTGTTATCGTTTACTGCTTTTTCAGAAGTCCACCAGATTGTGTTTTCTGTTACAGCATCTTTTACAATGTATTTATCTTTAGGCGAACGGCCTGTAAATTCACCAGTCATTACATTAACAGCTCCTAACTCTGTTAACTGTCCTCTTTCATAACCTTCAAGTGAAGGATTCAGTTCTTCCTGATATAATAATTCGTATGAAGGATTATATACAATTTCTTTAACGTCTGTGATTCCGTATTTTTCTAACGAAATCGTTTTCGTAGATGGGGTGTATGTTTCCATAAATTTTACGATATGTTGTGTTTTTTTATAACGGCAAAAGTAAAAATATTATTTGAATAGCCTCACAGTTTAGCCTTTTTTTGTGATAATATAGTATATTGTAACTCCCCATGCAGCAATTAATAACAAGCCACCTATTGGGGTTATTGGTCCTAAAAATTTAAAATTGAATCCTGATAATTCTTGTGTAGAAAGTAAGAAAATAGAAACAGAAAAAAACAAAGTCCCTGCTAAAGTTAAGTTATAAATTACATTTTTTTGTTCTGGTAATACTATTGAGGTGGTTCCTAAAAACAATAAGAAAAGAGCATGATACATCATATATCTAACGCCTACTTCAAAAGAGTTCAACTGATCTACGGTTAAAACTTTTTTTAAAGCGTGTGCGCCAAAAGCTCCTAAGACAATCGATATAAAACCAAAACTCAAAGCTGTTATCAAGATTTTTTTATCCATTTGAATTGAAAATTTTCTTCAAATTTACTACACAATTAAATAATATACCTTCATTTTTTAACCTAAAGCTTTCTAAAATATAACATTTCATTACATTTGTGTGATTTTTTACCAAACCATAATGAAAAATGTACTAATTATTGGAGCTGGTCGCTCAGCTTCATCCCTTATAAAGTATCTTTTAGAAAAATCTGAAAGCGAAAATTTACATATCACCATTGGAGATTTGTCATTACAGTTAGCACAACGCAAAACTAAAGGACATAAAAACGCAACAGCAATCGCTTTAGACATTAATAACACTGAACAACGTCAAAGCGAAATTCAAAAAGCAGATATAGTGATTTCTATGTTACCGGCTCATATGCACATTGAAGTAGCAAAAGACTGCATTACTTTCAAAAAACACATGGTAACTGCATCTTACATTAGTGATGCAATGCAGGCTTTAGATTCACAAGCTAAAGAAAATGGATTGGTATTTATGAACGAAGTAGGTCTTGATCCTGGAATCGACCACATGAGTGCCATGAAAATTTTAGATGAAATCCGTGAACAAGGCGGAAAAGTAATTTTATTCGAGTCATTTTGTGGTGGCTTAGTTGCTCCTGAAAGCGACAACAATCTTTGGAACTACAAATTTACTTGGGCACCTAGAAATGTAGTATTAGCAGGTCAAGGTGGCGCAGCAAAATTCATCCAAGAAGGAACATACAAATACATTCCATACAACAAGTTATTCAGAAGAACAGAGTTTTTAGAAGTTGAGGGTTATGGGCGTTTTGAGGGTTATGCTAACAGAGATTCTTTAAAGTACAGAAGTGTTTACGGACTCGATGATGCTTTAACTGTTTTTAGAGGAACAATCCGACGTGTAGGTTATTCAAAAGCATGGGATATGTTTGTGCAATTAGGCATGACTGATGACACTTATGTAATTGATGATTCAGAAAACATGAGCTACCGAGGATTTGTGAATTTATTTTTACCATATCACCCAACCGATTCTGTTGAAATCAAGCTTCGTCACCAACTCAAAATTGACCAAGATGATGTAATGTGGGATAAATTAGTAGAATTGGATTTATTCAATGACGAAAAGAAAATAGGTTTAAAAAATGCTACTCCAGCACAAGCTCTTGAAAAAATATTAACTGATTCTTGGACACTTCAAGAACATGACAAAGACATGATAGTAATGTATCATAAATTTGGTTACGAACTTAACGGTGAACGCAAACAAATTGATTCTACAATGGTTTGTATTGGTGATGATCAAACATATACAGCTATGGCAAAAACTGTAGGTTTACCAGTCGCTATGGCAACCTTACAAATTTTACACGGTAATATAAAAACTCCCGGAGTACAACTTCCAATTAAAAAAGAAGTTTATGAACCAATATTGAAAGAATTAGAAGAATATGGAGTAATCTTCCATGAGAAAGAAGTTATTTATAAAGGATACAATTAATACTTACCTCACCTTTTTGTAAAAAGACCTGCTTCTAAATAGAGCAGGTCTTTTTTATTATGAAGCAGCTTGAATGGTTTGCATTTTCTTCTGCTTGTTTAACTCATCTTGTAATTGTCGGCTTATTTTTTGCTCACGCTCAATAGCATTTCGTTTGTATAATTGATACTCTTCTTCTAAATCATTTAAAACACTTTTAGAATGTTTAGTTGCCAAATTCATCTTCTTAAATTGTATAAAGAAAAAAACTACTGAGGCTATTGATCCCAGAAGAATAAAACTCAAAAAAGAATTGAAAAAACCTTTATTAAATTCAATCCCAAGAAAAGTGATTGTTGGACCCTTATTTGTGTAGGAAGACAAAACCGCATTTGTTTTATTCAATTTATCCTTAAGCATGGAAATCTCATCACTTTTTTGATTCAAAACTGCTTTAGAGTTTAAAAGTTCGTTCTCGATTTTAGATATCGAATTTAAAACATCTTGTTTTAAGCTCTGAATCATTTGCTTTTTTACAATTTTCAAATCTCTATAACTTTCAGATTTGTCTAAAATAGTATTGAATTGGTTTCCGATTGCAGTTGTTGACACTTGATTTTCCTGGGCCGTGAAAGATGTAACTGTAAAAAAACAAATTACAATCCATGCCAAATTTTTAAGGTTCGTCATTTGTAGTAGATTTAGGTTAAACACATAGTAGGTTGATTATGAAACGCTAAGAAAAAATATTTATTGTGTATTTTACCCACCACCTAAAACTTAATTGTTATGAAATTATTTGCGCAAGGAGAAAAAGTGTATATTTAGCTAACAATTTTTTTAAAATGAAAATTAATCAGTTACAAATTGAAATTGACGGAATAGATAAAGTTATTCTAAGAGATTTAATGGAAGATGCTCGAAAGCC
>CBFHBH010000298.1:0-3361 GCA_965653735.1 uncultured Flavobacterium sp.
AGTGTAGCTTACTTTGTTATCTTATCATTTATAGCTCTAATAGCATCAATAAAATTTGACATTGGTCCCATAAAAATAGACTTGGCAGAAACCGGCATTTTCAATTTCCCTTTTATTTGGCACTTTAACACTTATATTGCGGCAATTCTTAAGTTCTTTTTAGCTGTAGTTATCGTTTCCATGATGGCCAATGAATATAGTTACGGAACTTTAAAGCAAAACTTAATTGACGGTATGAGTAAGGAAGAATTCATAAAATCAAAGTTTTTAACTGTTCTTGCTTTTGCAGGAATTTCGACTGCATTTGTTTTTGTAATGTCACTTATCTTGGGACTTTCATTCTCATCATATAATGAGTTTTCAATAATTTTTTCAGACTTGGATTACCTATTGGCCTATTTTGTAAAACTTGTTGGATTTTTCTCGTTCTGTTTGTTTTTAGGTATCTTAGTAAAACGATCTGCTTTTGCTTTGGGTTTCCTTTTAATTTGGAGTATCTTAGAAAATATTGCTTACGGAGTTTTAAAGTTCAAGATATTCAATGGAAGTGAAAAAGTAGATACAGCCTTTCAGTTTTTCCCTTTAGAGTCGATGTCAAACCTAATTGTAGAACCTTTTACACGATTATCCTTTGTAAAAACAATAGGAACCCAAATAGGAGTCGAAAATACCAAAAACTATAGTGTTGATTATCTTTCAATTGTTATTGTATCTGTTTGGACAGCAATTTTCATAATTTTATCTTATAAAATACTCAAAAGAAGAGATTTGTAGTATCTTTGCACGCCCAAATGTAAAAATACATGAAATCATTTTTAAAACTGATTGTTCTATTAAGCTTTGCTATTAGTAATGCACAATACATACAAGTAGACGATACTTACACCGCTCAACAACTTATTCAAAATGTTTTTGCTAGTAATGGTTGTGGAAATGTTTCTAACATAGTTGTTTCAGGAGGCAATTTTGGTGCCGAACAAAGCTATGGATACTTTAATCAAGGAACCAGTAGTTTTCCATTTGCAAATGGAATAGTACTAAGTACAGGTAAAGCTGTTTCAGCTATTGGGCCTAATACTGGAAATTCAAGCGAAGGTTCAACTTCTTGGGCAGGGGATTCAGATTTAGAACAAGCCATTGGTGTTAATGGTACAGTAAATGCAACAGTAATCGAATTTGATTTTATACCTTTTACAAACAACATAAGTTTTGATTATATTTTTTCTTCAGAACAATATTTATCAAATCCATCAGCGAATCAATGTGGTTATACTGATGGATTTGCTTTTCTATTAAAACCCGTTGGGTCTACAACTTATCAAAATTTAGCATTAGTACCTGGAACAAATATTCCAGTAAGTGTTAATACCATTAGAGGTTCTGGAACAATTTGCCCTCCTGCAAACGAAGCATATTTTGATGCATTTAATGGATTTAATCATCCAACAACATTTAACGGACAAACAAAAATTTTAAAAGCAAAATCTGTAGTAATACCAGGTACAAACTACCATATTAAGTTAGTGATTGCTGACCAAGGGAATAACTTATATGATTCTGCCATTTTTCTTGGTGGTGGAAGTTTTCAAAGTAGTACCGATTTAGGAATAGATCATTTAATTACAACAAATAATCCTTATTGTGCAGGAGAAAATATAACATTAAATGCAACACAACCAGGAACAAATACTTATAAATGGTTTAAGGATGGTGTTGATACTGGTGTCACATCTCCTACTTTTCCTATTACTGACAATACAAACAATAATGTTGTAACTTATAAAGTAGAAGTTTTAATCAATGGCTCTTGTCTTTCAACTGGAGAAGTCAAAGTTCAATTTGCCCCTCTTCCTACATTAAGCAATCAAGTTCTAGTCCAATGCGACGATAATAATGACGGATCTGCGGTTTTTAATCTTACCAAATTGGATAATTTGATTAAAAATGGTGATACTTCGTTAGGAAATGTATCTTATTATGAAACTATTGGAGGATCAGCTATTACTAATACAACTTCATATATTAGTATTCCTAAAACTATTTATGCCGAAGTAGCAAATTCATACGGATGTAAATCGACTTGTCAAATAAATTTACAAATTGCCAATAATCCTGTTAATTCACCAATTGCATATCAAAAATGTGACGAAGACGGAACTAAAAACGGAATCACAACTTTTGATTTAAATACAGAAGTAACACCAATTGTAACAACTGGATTGCCTTCTGGTTTAACTGTACAATACTATTTATCAAAGGTTGATGCAGCTTTAGAAAATAATGCTCTTCAAAATAATTTTACAAATACTATAGCAAACGCTCAAACTATCTTTGCAAGAATTATAAATGGCCCTGACTGTTACGGTTTGGTTGAAGTAAACTTAGTAGTAAACTATTTAAATCCATCAAATTTTGGAACAGAAACTTTTGGAATTTGTCAAGGGAGTTCTTTAACCTTAAGTGTTCCAAATATTTACAGCAGTTATTCATGGTTAAATGTTGTAAGTACTACAAATGAAGCAACTATTTCTTCTTCTGGTAATTATTCTGTTGAAGTTACAGATGCTAACGGATGTAAAGCCACTAAAAACTTTATTATAAATTCTTCTGCTCCTGCAACCAATATTGATGGACAAATTGTTGAATTCACAGGAAATGAGAATAATTCAATTTTAATTACTTATACAGATAATGGTGGAGATTATGTTTTTTCCCTTGATGGAATAAATTATCAATCAGATCCCTTATTTCAAAATGTGCCTGCTGGAGAATATACTATTTCTGTTAAAGATTTAAACGGATGTCTTCCCACTCCAACAAAAGTAATTTATGTTCTAGATTATCCTAGCTTTTTTACTCCAAATGGAGATGGTTTTAATGACACTTGGGTTATTAAGAATATTAAAACGAAACCAAATACATTAATTAGCATTTTTGATAGATTTGGTAAATTAATAAAACAGTTTAATGCTAATTCAGGAGGTTGGAACGGCACTTTTAATGGGCAAAATCTCCCCTCAACTGATTATTGGTTTACTTTAACACTTACTAACGGGAATATAGTAAGAGGGCATTTCGCGCTTAAAAGATAAAATAACTATCTTTGGGGTTTTTGTTACAAAACCACATGAAATCAAGATTACTTTTATTAGCTTTATTTATCTCAATTAATTGTTTTTCACAATTTAGTAAAACACACTACATTCCCCCTTTATCAAATACTGATGCTTACGAGACATTAGGTCAGTATATGTATATTTCAACCCCAAGCATTACTGATATAAATTATAGAATAATTGCAATTGGTGGGACTGTTACAACTGGAACTGTTAGAAGAGACAATCCACAAACTGTGTTTATT
>CBFHBH010000299.1:0-3357 GCA_965653735.1 uncultured Flavobacterium sp.
AACGACTAGTCATGAATACTTTTGCATCGGTTTTTGAAAAATACGATTGGGATGAGATACAAACCTTAATTTACAATACAACAACAAAAGAAGTCGAATTGGCCTTGACCAAAAAAAAACGAAATCTGAATGATTTCATAGCAATGATTTCGCCTGCTGCACAACCGTATTTGGAAGAAATGGCCCAGATGAGTCATCACTTGACCAAAAAACGCTTCGGGAAAACGATACAGATGTATGCACCCATGTATTTAAGCAATGAATGCCAGAACATCTGTACTTATTGCGGATTCAGTCTGGATAACAAAATCAAAAGAAAAACCCTTACCGATAAAGAAATCGAATTGGAAGTGGCTGAACTAAAAAAAGTCGGATTTAATCATGTTTTATTAGTTACAGGAGAAGCCAATTATACTGTAAACATCAACTACTTTCTGAACGCTGTTGCCCAAATTAAAAATGATTTTGCCAATATTTCAGTGGAAGTTCAACCTCTTTCACAGGAAGAATATGAACAATTACATCAAGCTGGTGTTCATACTGTTTTAGTATATCAAGAAACGTATCACCGAGAAGTATACAAACAATACCATCCAAAAGGGAAAAAATCCAACTTTGACTATCGTTTGGAAACCCCAGACAGGATTGGAAAAGCTGGTATTCACAAAATTGGCCTAGGCGTTTTGTTAGGTTTGGAAGACTGGCGTACCGATAGTTTTTTCAATGCATTACATTTAGATTACCTACAGAAAACGTATTGGCAAAGTAAATATTCAGTTTCATTTCCGCGTTTACGGCCTGCTGAAGGTATCATCGAACCGAATTTCATCATGGAAGATCGTGATTTACTCCAATTGATTTGTGCTTACCGTTTGTGGAATGAGGATTTAGAGATTTCAATATCAACAAGGGAAAATGAAAAATTCCGTGACAACATTATTCCTATTGGAGTGACATCGATAAGTGCAGGTTCCAAAACCAATCCAGGCGGTTATGCTGTCGATCCGCAGTCTTTGGAACAATTTGAAACCAGCGATGAACGTTCTGCCTTTGAAATTGCGAAAGTTATAACTCAAAGAGGTTATGAGCCCGTTTGGAAAGACTGGGACAAAAGTTATATGTTATAAATACCAAAAACAATTAATGCTTACTATATCTGATATTTTACGTTATGGAAAATCAATGCTTTTGCCTGAAATAGGCGAAACTGGCCAATTAAAACTAAAAAATGCCAAGGTTTTGGTTATTGGAGCTGGTGGATTAGGTTGTCCAATTTTACAGTATTTAGCCGCTTCAGGAGTTGGCACGGTTGGAATAGTTGATTTTGACCAAGTGGAAATGTACAATCTGCACCGGCAGATTTTATATACTGAAAATGTGGTTGGAACTCCAAAAGTCATTTCAGCCAAATCAGCATTGGAAAGTTTAAATTCGAAAGTGGATTATCCGATTTTTGAAGAAAAATTAAGTCCCGAAAATGCCGAAAGAATTTTATCGCAATTTGATTTGATTGTGGATGGATGTGATAATTTCACGACTCGTTATTTGGTTAATGATACCTGTGTAAAACTAGGCAAACCTTTAATTTATGGAAGCATTTTAAAATTTGAAGGGCAAATGGCTGTTTTTAACCATAAAGGTTCCAAAAACCTTCGGGATATATTTCCACTGCCTCCCAATCCTGAAGATGTCCCAAATTGTAGTTTAAATGGTGTATTAGGCACATTACCTGGAATTATTGGAACAATGATGGCGCAGGAAACATTGAAATTGATTATGGATTTACCAACATTAGAGAATGAATTGTTACTTTTTAATACCTTGAACTGGCAATTCAACAAGTTGAAATTTTAATTACATTTATGAATTATAAGAAATGAGTAAATTCTTCTTTTTCCAATGTTTAAACACCAAGGTAAAAACAGAACATTCAAACATAATCTCCGATTAGCATCTAATCTGTCTTTAATTGCTGGAATAGTAAACAGTATAGGGGTTTTAGCTATTGGAACTCTCACCACAAATGTGACTGGTCATTTTGCCTATTTTGCAGAAGAATTCATTACTGGAAAATATGCCAAAGCCATTCCATTTCTCCTTTATATTCTCTTTTTCTTTTTAGGTGCTTTTGTTTCCAATTTCATTATTGAAATGGCTGCCATCAAAAAAAAGAAATATTTACATACAACCCCTATGTTATTGGAATTATCCCTGCTTGTATTTGTAGGTCTTTGGGACTATTGGGGTTTCACAGATACAGTAGATACAAATCAAATCGCCTACCTACTTTTGTTTTCAATGGGGTTGCAAAATGCTTTGGTAACTCAAATATCACAATCAACGGTCAGAACGACCCATTTAACCGGACTTTTCACCGACTTAGGAATTGAAATTTCACAATTCTTTTTTTACAAAAATCATCCGAATGCCCTCAAACTAAAAAAGAACATCTTTTTGAAACTTTCTATCGTATTCTTCTTTTTCACGGGTTGTATTTCGGGCACCTTGTTGTTTTATCAAATTGGTTTGAAAGCACTGCTTGCTGCCGCCATTTTGATTGCAATAGCTTTAGCAATGGATAACCTGATATTTTATTATAATTTTACCAAAAGAAAATTGAGAAGAAGAAAACCTGTTAAATAAATTAAAAAATGAGTAAAGATCCGTTACATGGCGTTACTTTAAAAACAATCGTCGAAACTCTTGTAGATTATTACGGGTTTGACACTTTAGAAGAACTGATTCCTATTAACTGTTTTAAAAGTAATCCATCTATAAAATCAAGTTTAACCTTTTTGAGAAAGACAGATTGGGCAAGAAAAAAAGTAGAAGAATTATATATTAAAACCTTACCAAAGCTATCTTCTTAAGATTTCTTCTTCAAAATATCCAAAAACTCTTCTCTTGGAATTTCACGACAACCTAAACTAGCAAGATGATTATTGTAAATTTGGCAATCCAACAGTTTATAATTGTTCTTTTTTAAATAAGCTACTAAAGCTATGAAAGCTACTTTTGATGCATTACTCATATGGGAAAACATGCTTTCGCCACAAAAAATATGATCCATATCAACCCCATACAAACCACCAACTAATTTTTCTTGAAACCACACTTCAACTGACATTGCTTTCCCAATTTCATGCAAAAAAGTATAAGCATCAATCATTTCTTCATTAATCCAAGTTCCGTATTGCCCTGGGCGATATATTTGTTGGCAATTGATCATTACCTCTCTAAAGGCTTTATTAAAAGTAACTGAGTAAATGCCTTTATTAATGACATTCCGCATGCTTTTTGAAGGTTTAAATTCTTCAGGAAACAAAACCATTCGCTCTGGTGGACACCACCATAAAA
>CBFHBH010000300.1:0-3354 GCA_965653735.1 uncultured Flavobacterium sp.
ATGTGTAACTTGGTTTTCTTCAACGGTGGGGCATTTTATACAAGGAGGAACAGGTGAAGTTACCGTTCCGCCACTACCTCCGCTTCAAGGTGCTGGTTGTTGTGGTGCTGGGCCACCAGTACTATCACCACCACCAGTATTTGCCGAGCATCCTACATATTCCCATTTTAAAAAATTACGATTAGTGCAGTTTTCACCAGCCACATGATAATCACCATAGCCTCCACTACCATCGTTGCAACACATGAGTATCCAGCTATCAATACATGGAGCTTCTAACGTGTTTATTTGTGTAGGATCATATATAATAGGGGTAGCTTTAATTGTCCCTGAAAGACTAAAGGAATCATGAGTTGTGTATTTTAAATTATACTTAACTATAGCTGCTTTTATTTCTTGACCATATTTCGGTATAGTAATTACTAGGTTTTCAAAACTGTCAATAGTAGGAACCTCTCTTCTAATTAAAACGGTGTATGAAATCATAGAATCAGTTTCTATTACTTTGGCAGGAGTATCAACAATGTCAAAATTGTTGTCCTGTTCCATAACTGATCTGTTAGATTTTTTTGCCTTTTGCCCTTTGGGGATTTTAAGAAAAGCTGAGGTAAATCGATTGTCATTAAAAATTTCAGAAACACTTTTCTTTTTAACAGTATAATTTGAACTGTTGATGAAATCATTTTCTATTTCATCTTTTTGGCAACTTTGAAAAAGTATTCCTAAATTAATTAGACAGAAAAGTAGTATTGTGCTATTTAATTTTGGTTTTATAAAATTATTTAACAAGTTATTCATATATATTTATGAATAGGTTTTTGTTTAAACAGCAGCTAATATAAATAAAAAATATCCTACAAAACAACATAAGTGGTTTTATGTAGGATATTAAAATTACTGAATGTGAAAGATTAAATCATCTCTATCAATTCCAATGCTCTTTTAACCGATTTCACATTTTCAAAACTCAATAACAAACGGAGACCATTTTTGGTCTCTTTTTCTTTCATCTTGCATAAGTTGCTGTTTTGCTGTACAAATAATAATACTTTATGAAAACGAGCCGATTGGTAGTAATTACTTTGTTGGTCACCTAAGAAATAGCAAACCATTTTTCCTTGTTTCAAAACTAATTTTTCGATACCTAAATGAGACGCAATCCATTTAATACGTAAACTGTCCAATAACGCTAATGCCGATTTAGGTAATTTGCCAAAGCGATCTTCTAATTGTTGTTGGTATTCTTGTAATTTTTCTTCTGTTTTGATAATAGCCAAGTCGTTGTATAAACTCAAACGTTCTGTGACACTGTTTATATAATCATCAGGGAAAAGTAATTCAAAGTCAGAGTCAATTTGAAGGTCTTTTACGTATTCTTTAGTTTCAATATCACTTTCTTCTGGATACAAATCTTTAAATTCGTTTTCTTTTAATTCTTCAATGGCTTCTTGCATGATTTTTTGGTACGTTTCGAAACCAATTTCATTAATGAAACCACTTTGTTCACCACCTAATAAATCTCCAGCACCACGAATTTCTAAATCTTTCATGGCAATGTTAAAACCACTTCCTAATTCGCTAAATTGTTCCAATGCCTGAATACGTTTACGAGCTTCTTCGGTCATTGCAGAATAGGGAGGTGTTATGAAATAACAGAATGCTTTTTTATTGCTTCGGCCTACACGACCACGCATTTGGTGCAAATCAGATAAACCAAAATTATTAGCGTTGTTGATGAAGATTGTGTTTGCATTTGGAACATCTAATCCACTTTCGATAATAGTTGTGGCAACAAGAACATCAAAATCACCTTCCATGAAAGATAGCATGACTTCTTCTAGTTTTTTACCATCCATTTGTCCGTGACCAATACTTACTTTGGCACTAGGAACCAATCGCTGAATCATTCCTGCAATCTCCTGAATATTTTCAATGCGATTATTGATGAAATACACTTGGCCGCCACGTTCAATTTCATACGAAATGGCATCTCTAATCACAGTTTCGTTAAAACCTACGACTTGTGTTTCTATAGGATAACGATTGGGTGGGGGAGTAGAGATAACAGACAAATCTCGAGCGGCCATTAATGAAAACTGTAAAGTTCTCGGAATAGGTGTTGCGGTTAGTGTTAAAGTATCAATGTTTTCGGCAATGGTTTTGAGTTTGTCTTTTACGTTTACACCAAACTTTTGTTCTTCATCGACAATTAATAAACCAAGATTTTTAAACTTAATGTTTTTATTTACTAATTGATGAGTTCCAATTACTATATCAAGCTTACCCGATTCTAAATCCTTTAGAATTTCTGTTTTTTGCTTGGCAGTTCTAAATCGGTTGAGGTAGTTTATGTTGACAGGCAAATCTTTTAGTCGCTCCTTAAATGTTCTATAATGTTGATAGGCTAAAATGGTTGTTGGCACTAAAACAGCTACTTGTTTGCTATTGTCGGCTGCTTTGAAGGCGGCGCGAATAGCGACTTCGGTTTTACCAAAACCAACATCACCACAAACCAAACGATCCATTGGGCGATCACTTTCCATATCGGCTTTTACATCTTGCGTTGCTTTTAACTGATCTGGAGTATCTTCGTAGATAAAGGAACTTTCTAATTCGTGTTGTAAATAACTATCAGGCGCAAAAGCAAATCCTTTGTCCAATCTTCTTTTTGCATACAACTGAATTAAATTGAAAGCAATATGTTTTACACGTGCTTTAGTTTTTTGTTTTAATGCTTTCCAAGCGCTTGAGCCAAGTTTGTAAATTTTTGGTGGAACACCATCTTTACCATTGTATTTAGATATTTTATGTAAGGAATGAATGCTTACATATACAATGTCATTATCCGCATAAACTAGTTTTATGGCTTCTTGTGTTTTACCATCTACTTGAATTTTTTGCAATCCTCCAAACTTTCCAATTCCGTGATCTATATGTGTCACATAATCGCCAACCGAAAGCGCATTAAGCTCCTTAAGTGTTATGGTTTGCTTTTTGGCATAACCGTTTTTGATAGAGAATTTATGATAACGCTCAAAAATTTGATGATCTGTATAGCAAGCAATTTTGTTTTCGTAATCAATAAAGCCTTGATATAATGGAAGTACTATAGTTTCATAATCTTTTACAAAATGCTCATGGTTTTGCTCGTCCATCGACTCGAAAATGTCGTGAAATCTTTTGGCTTGTTGCTCATTGGCACAAAAAAGATAATTTTTGATTCCGTTCTGACGATTATTTTTCAAATCCTCCATTAACAAATCAAATTGTTTGTTGAATGAAGGTTGAGGTTTGGTTTGCAATTCAAAACTTTTCTCAACTTTAAAAGTAGGTTTGTTGCTTAATTCAACAACT
>CBFHBH010000301.1:0-3349 GCA_965653735.1 uncultured Flavobacterium sp.
AACGATACTTACTGCATTTGACAGCAAATTTTGAAGCCCTGCTCCATAGAAAATATTATCTCCTAGAATCAGACATACATCATCATCCCCTATAAAATCTTCACCTAAAATAAAAGCTTGAGCCAGACCATCTGGCGATGGTTGTTCTACATATGAAAGTTTTAATCCGATTTGACTTCCATCTCCAAACAATTTTTGAAAATTTGGCAAATCATGTGGAGTAGATATGATAAGTATTTCTTTGATTCCAGCTAACATTAATACCGAAAGAGGGTAATAAATCATTGGCTTATCATATATTGGCAATAATTGCTTAGAAACCACTTGTGTAAGTGGGTGTAATCTTGTTCCTGAACCTCCTGCTAAAATTATTCCTTTCATATTAAAAGCTTTCAGCCTTCAGCTATTAGCTATTAGCAAAAGTCATATTGCCATAGCTTAATACTGATAACTATTGATATTGTTT
Organism: uncultured Flavobacterium sp.; assembly: GCA_965653735.1. Taxonomy (GTDB): domain Bacteria; phylum Bacteroidota; class Bacteroidia; order Flavobacteriales; family Flavobacteriaceae; genus Flavobacterium. The sequence continues at coordinate 467 of CBFHBH010000301.1, forward strand.
TTCGTAATATTTTGCGTACTCACCAGAGGTTACATTATTTAACCATTCTGTATTGTCCAAATACCAGTCGATTGTTTGTTGTAGACCTTCTTCAAAAGTAACAGATGGCTCCCAACCCAATTCTTTATTGATCTTTGATGCATCAATCGCATAACGTAAATCATGTCCAGGCCTATCTTTTACAAAAGTTATTAATTGCTCAGATTCTCCTTGTTTACGGCCAAGTTTTTCATCCATTTTTTGACAAAGTAATCGTACTAAATCGATGTTTTTCCACTCATTAAAACCACCTATGTTGTAGGTTTCATGATTTTTCCCTTGATGAAACACTAAATCTATCGCTACAGCGTGATCTTTTACAAACAACCAATCACGAGTATAATTACCATCGCCATAAACTGGCAAAGGCTTTTTATTAATAATGTTATTAATAAACAATGGAATTAATTTTTCAGGAAAATGGAACGGACCATAATTATTAGAACAGTTAGTCAATACATATGGAAGCCCATAAGTTTCCCCATAAGCTCTGACAAAATGATCTGAACTAGCCTTAGATGCGGAATATGGTGAATTAGGATCATAAGAAGTGATTTCTGTGAATAAACCTGTTTCCCCTAAGGTTCCATAAACCTCATCTGTAGAAATATGATAAAAACGTTTTCCTTCGAAATTATCTTTCCAAAGTTTTTTAAAAGCATTCAAAAGATTAACTGTTCCTATAATATTTGTTTTCACAAATGCTAAAGGATCTGTTATTGATCGATCAACATGAGATTCTGCAGCAAGATGTAAAACTCCTTCAAACTGATATTTTTCGAAAATTTCATTGATAAAAACTTCATCAACTATATCTCCTTTTAAAAAAGTATAATTTGATTCGTTTTCAATATCCTTGATATTCTCTAAATTCCCGGCATATGTTAATGCATCTAAATTATAGATATGGTAGTTAGGGTAATTTTTAACAAACCTCCTTACCACATGAGATCCTATGAATCCCGCTCCGCCTGTAATTAAAATATTTTTCATAGATTAACTTCCTACTGCTGAATAAACAAAACCTATTTCTTTCATCTTTTGCTTGTCCAAAAGGTTTCTTCCATCAAAAACAAAAGCTGGTTTCGACATTGAGTGGTATATTTTTTGCCAATCGTAAACTTTAAACTCATCCCATTCAGTTAATATTGCAATTGCATGCGCATTATTACAAACTTCATAAGGATTTGTTCCAACTTCAATTTTATTATTAGTTTCTTCTAAATCAAATTTTATTTGATTTTCAGAAACTTTAGGGTCATAAACAACAACGTGTGCTTGTTCAGCTATTAAATCCTGAGCAACAGTTATTGCTGCAGATTCACGGGTATCATTTGTATCTTTCTTAAATGCCCATCCCAACATTGCAATCCTTTTCCCAGATACTGTATTATATAAAGTCTGAACAATATTTTTAGAGAAACGATGCTTTTGATGATCATTCATAATAACCACTTGTTCCCAGTAATCTGCAACTTCATTTAAACCATATGACTTGGCAATGTAAACCAAGTTTAATATATCTTTTTGGAAACATGATCCTCCAAAACCAACAGAAGCCTTGAGAAATTTTGCACCAATACGTGAATCCATTCCAATAGCTTTCGCTACTTCATTAACATCTGCCTCGGTTTTTTCACATAATTCTGAAATAGCATTAATAGATGATACTCGCTGTGCCAAAAATGCATTTGCAGTTAGTTTTGACAACTCAGATGACCAAACATTTGTTGTTAAAATCTTTTCTTTAGAAACCCAATTAGCATAAACATCTACTAAAGATTGTATTGCTTCGGAATCATTTCCTCCAATTAAAACTCTATCAGGATTATGTAAATCAGTTACGGCTGTGCCTTCAGCCAAAAATTCTGGATTAGAAAGAATTTGAAAATTAACTCCATTACCTGTATTATCTAAAATACTTTTTATTGCTTCGGCAGTACGCACCGGCAATGTTGATTTTTCAACTACTATTTTATCAGATTTAGCCACACGAGCAATTTGACGCGCACATAATTCTATATACTTCAAATCGGCAGCCATTCCTTTACCTGCACCATACATTTTGGTAGGTGTATTAACAGAAATAAAAATCATTTCTGCTTCTTCAATAGCTTTATCAACATCTGTAGAAAAAAATAAATTTCTTCCTCTAGCCTCTTTAACAACCTCATCTAAACCAGGTTCATAAACAGGAAGTTTTCCAAAATCAGTATCATTCCAAGCAGCAATTCTCGCTTCATTTAAATCGACAACTGTTACTTTTATATTTGGACATTTTTGTGCAATAACTGCCATCGTAGGACCTCCCACATAACCAGCACCAATACAACAAATGTTTTTTATTTTCATTCAATTTAAAATTAGGGTGTAAAATTACAGTTTTCCATCGACATGAGAACCTAAAATTCCTTTCACATCATATAAAACAGAATTTTCTTTTCTTAACTTAGATAAATCTATATCCATAAATTCTTTATGAGCAACACCTAAAACCAATGCATCAAATCTATCAGATGGTAATTTTGTAACTGTTTCAAGTTTATACTCATGGCTCACTTCTGCCGGATTTACCCAAGGATCATAAATAGTTACGTTTATTCCGTAATCACTCAATGCTGCAATGACATCGACAATTTTAGTATTACGTACATCTGGACAATTTTCTTTAAAAGCTATTCCTAGCATTAACAAATTGGCTCCATTTATGGCAATCCCTTTTTTAATCATCAATTTAACAACTTGTGATGCAACATACTCACCCATGCTGTCATTTAATCTTCTACCAGCCAAAATAATCTCAGGATGATATCCTTTTTCTTGCGCCTTTTGAGCCAAATAATA
>CBFHBH010000302.1:0-3320 GCA_965653735.1 uncultured Flavobacterium sp.
GTACCAAACTGCTTCTACATCATGTATAGAAACCCTTACTCCTTGATAGTCTAAATAAACTTTCCATTCATTATTTTCAAAGCAAGAACTTATACTATATTTTAAAGGGTATTCATCAACATTAAAACGAATAGGCAATCCATTTGAAGCTTTAATTTTTTTTGAAACTGTCTCAATACTTTCATTGTCTTGAGAATGTGTTATAATTAATATCTTTTTCATTATGTTGTTATATATGTTGATTTTTTTATTTCAATTTCTTTTTTAATAATTTGGCTAACTATCCTATCAGCAATAGCTTCTCCGATAGGTAACCCTAAATCTCTTTGAAGCATACCCCATTCTCCTTGTGGGTTAACTTCTAAGAATACATATTGACCATTTTTTTTACGAATAATATCAATCGCTCCAAAAAATAGGTTCATTTTTTTCATCATTTTTTTAATAGACAATTCTACTTCTGAAGGCAAATTATATTTTTCCCAAGAAGGTCTAATATCTGTTGCTGCTCTCCAATCTATTGACCCTGCAATAGACTTTTCAGCATTTATTTTTCCGGTAAAAAATTCACCATCAACATATATAAGTCTTAATTCGTATTGTTTATCTATTTTCTCTTGAAAAATCATAGGACAATACACTAAAGAGTCTAAATTTTCTAAATCAATCTCTTGAATAATGGTTGTTGGGAAAAAAGGGGTATCTCCAGACATGCTTCTAGACAAAGCACCGTGAAGCTTTGCAATCATTTGTTGATTACAAATTGAGTAAAAGAAATCACGAACAGATTCTGCATTGTTTGTAAACAAACTCTTGGGAACAATTAGTCCAGATTCTGAAGCTAATTTTAATTGCATCATTTTATTTTCCCCAATTTCATGATCAATTTGAATTGGGTTTATCCATGGAACATTTTTTAAAGAATTAAAAAAAATGTTTCTCATAGTACTATATTCCTGATAATATATTTTTTTATAATCATCATCAAGATTTTCTGGAATAGAAACATTCCAAAGTTTTCTATACCAAACTGCTTTAATTTTATCGGAAGTAATTTCGTAATTAGGAGTCACAAGCTTTAAAACTTGATTACCTGAAAAATTATGGTATTCAAAATTAATTTTATACGAGAAATCGTCAGAATTAAATCGTAGAACTTCAATTCCCAATTCTTTTAATCTATTTATGACAATATCTACTGTATAGAAATCATTACTGTGTGTAATACATAAAACCATAGGCAAAAAATAGTTGAGCAATACCAAAGCATTGCTCAACATTTATAATTTAGATTTCTGTTCCAGCCTCGTCGCTATCAGAAGGATATTTCATTGTTTCGTAAATATCTAATGATGGCTTAGTTGGGTTTCCTGGTCCATCTTCACTGTCTGAAGGATATTTCATTGTTTGAACTGTGTCAGATAAAACACTAGTTACTGCTCCCCCTTGAATTGAGTTTTGCTCGTCTTTTGAAATTTGATTTTCTAAGAAATTAGCAAAAAAAGGCTTTTTAGAATTTTCGTTCTTTTTCATGATTTTTTAGTTTTAATTTTTTTAAAGTTTAATGTCTGTCTATTTGCAAATATTTGACTTCATAAAAATAAAAATTTTTATCATTATAAGAATTTTATTACACAAAATTTAACACAAAATACAAAAAAAGCCGCCTAATTGGCAGCTTTCTCTAATACTTGTATCGATTAGGATTATTTAACATCCATTAACTCAACATCAAAAACCAAAGTAGCATTTGGCGGAATAACTCCTCCTGCGCCCCTATCACCATATCCTAAATAAGCCGGAATAACAAATCGAGCTTTATCACCTACTTGAAGTAATGCAATACCTTCATCCCATCCCTCGATAACATGACCTTTTCCTAAAGGAAACTCAATTGGTTTTTTACGAGCATAAGAACTATCAAATGTTTTTCCATTTTCTAATGAACCTTGGTAATGAACTGAAACCGTTTTCCCAGCTTCTGCTTTTTTACCATTTCCTTTTTGAATAATTTTATAACGTAGACCACTTTCAGTTTTTTCGAAACCTGCAGCTAATTTTTCCATTGCCTCTTCAGCTTGACGCTTAGCTTCTTCAATCCTTTTTAAGCGAGAACCTTCAAAAGTTCTAAACGCCTCTACAGCATTCCATTTTTCAGCTTCTGCACCAACTCTAATAATTTCAACACTTTCTAAAGCATCTCCTTGAGCTACTGCATCAACAATATCTTGTCCTTCAACAACATGTCCAAAAACAGAGTGTTTACCGTCTAACCATGGCGTAGCCACATGTGTGATAAAAAATTGTGATCCATTTGTACCAGGACCAGCATTAGCCATAGATAAAACTCCTGGTTTATCATGACGTAATGAAGGATGAAACTCATCGTCAAACTTATAACCAGCATCACCAGTTCCAGTTCCTAGAGGACAACCTCCCTGAATCATAAAATCAGGAATAACTCGGTGAAACTTTAATCCGTCGTAATATTTTTGCCCTTGTGGCTTTACTGAATTTTCTAAATTCCCTTCAGCTAAACCTACAAAGTTTCCTACTGTACCAGGTGTTAAATCGTGAGTTAATTTTACTAAAATCGACCCTTTTGAAGTATTAAATTTTGCGTAAATACCGTCTTGCATCGTAATTATAATTAAATTTGAGTGACAAAATTACGATTTTATATTCAAATGGAAATTAAAATAATTACTTACAATTCAGAATACAAAAATGACTTCATACGATTAAATAAAGCTTGGTTAGAAGAGTATTTTTATGTTGAACCTCATGACATAGAAACTTTCAATAACATTGAAAAAGACATTATAGAACATGAAGGTGAAATATTTTTTTGTTTGGTTGATGAAGAAATTGCTGGCACCGTAGCTATGATAAAGGTTGACAACAAAACATATGAATTAGCTAAAATGGCCGTCGATAAAAAATTTCAAGGAATGAAGTTAAGCAACCTATTAATGAAAGCTTGCATTGATTTTGCCAAAGACAAAAAAGCTGAAAAAATATTCTTGGTATCAAACAGAAAACTTTCACCTGCAATAAATCTATACAGAAAATATAATTTTATAGAAACTCCACTTGATCCAACCGATTATGACAGGGCGGATATTCAAATGGAATTAAAAATAGTATAAATGAGCAATCTAAATTATTTAGAAATCAACAAAAAAACATGGAACGAAAAAACGGATGTCCATGTGAATTCAGAATTCTATGCCAATGATGATTTTTTAAATGGAAAATCTTCCCTTAATGATATCGAACTAAAGCTACTTGGAGATCTAAGAGGGAAATCTATTTTACAT
>CBFHBH010000303.1:0-3319 GCA_965653735.1 uncultured Flavobacterium sp.
GCTAGTGGAGCAGTCTTTTTTATTAAGTGTCTTATATTGGATAAAATTGAGGCCTTCTCTTCTGGGAAATCAGAGATGTACTCATCAACGCTTTGATATTTTTTACTGTAATTAAGCACTTTGCATGAAAAAAATCCGTTTCTAAATGAAACGGATTTTAAGAATTTATTTTTAAACTGTTTCGTCTTCTACAGATGCATTAGGGGCATTTTCACCTACAGAGCTAATTCCGTTGTCTCTTCCTTGCTCGCTTTCATACATTTGACTAGAACCAATGATTTGTCCGTTTCCAGCTTTTAAGTTGAAATAAAACTTACCATTAGCAGCTGTTTTTTTATCAAAATTAGATTCGTCTTGTGAATTTTTTCTAACAGATTCGATACCATTTTCACATCCAGCCTTTGCTGAATATCCTTCGCTAGTCAAAATTACTTGTCCGTTACCAGCTTTTAAATTAAATTGGAATTCGCCATTAGTTCTTTTAGAAATTACAAATTTTCCCATAGTAAATAGATTAGTGTTTTAATTTGTAAGAAAGATATGAAATATTGTGAAAAATAAAAAATCCGCTTCAAAAAAATTGAGGCGGATTTTTATTATTAATCTAATTCTAACCTACTAATAGTAAGTATAACGTCTAACCTTAGCGATGTATTTTGCTAAACGAATAACTTGATGACTATATCCGTATTCGTTATCATACCATACATAAAGAACAATGTTTTTACCATCTCCAGATACTAATGTAGCATTACTGTCATAAATTGAAGGCTGTGCAGTTCCTACAATATCCGAAGAAACTAATTCATTGTTTAATGAATATTTAATTTGCTCAACTAAAGCACCTTCTAAAGCATATTTTTTCATAATGTTGTTTAATTCTTCAACAGAAGTTTGTTTTCCTACTTCTAGATTTAAAACAACTAATGATCCATTAGGAACCGGTACACGAATAGCGTTTGAAGTTAATTTACCAGCTAAGCTAGGTAATGCTTTTGCAACAGCACTTCCAGCTCCAGTTTCAGTAATTACCATGTTTAAAGCAGCAGAACGACCACGACGGTATTTTTTGTGCATGTTATCAACCAAGTTTTGGTCGTTTGTATATGCGTGGATAGTTTCGATGTGTCCTTTTACAACACCTAACGTATCTTCGATTACTTTTAAAACAGGTGTAATTGCATTTGTAGTACATGAAGCAGCAGACCAGATTTTAACTTCATCTGCATTGTAATCTTCATGATTCACACCGTAAACAATGTTTGGAACACCTTTACCTGGAGCAGTTAATAATACTTTTTCAACTCCTTTAGAAGTTAAATGTCTAGCTAGAGCTTCTTCTGTTGTGAAAGCTCCAGTGTTATCAATAACTAAAGCATCGTTGATTCCGTATTGAGTATAGTCAATTTCTTCTGGAGAATTTGCTGTGATAATATGTACGGTTGCTCCGTTAATAATTAATGCATTGTTTTCTGGATCAGCTTGTACAGAACCTTCAAAGTCACCGTGAACCGAATCATAGCGCAATAAAGAAGCGCGTTTTTCTAATAAAACAGCATCATTTTTATCACGAGTTACAATAGCACGTAAACGTAATTGTTGTCCTTTTCCGACTTTAGATGACATTTCACGAGCTAATAAACGACCAATACGTCCAAAACCATATAAAACAACATCTTTAGGTTTAATTTCAGAAGTGTCTTTAGCGTTTCTTAACTTGTCAACAACAAATGCCATTGCATCGTTGTATTTGTTGTCTTCTAAATGATATTCGTACGTTAATTTTCCAATATCAAGTCTTGAAGGAGGTAAGTCTAATTTGTTGATAGCGCGAGCAATTTCAACTGAATCAAAAACATTGATTGGTTTTTGAACGAATTCACCTGCATATTCGTGTAAGTTTATAATATCACTTACATTTCTGTCTATTAATTGATTTCTAAAAAGAACTAATTCGATTGACTTATCATACCATAAATCGCTTATGATTTTGATAAATTCAACAGCAGCTCTTCTTCTGTCAGCTTGGAAAGCTATTTCTTTTTCGTAAACAGTTGTGTTGTTGCTCATTGTTATAAAAGAGTTTATTGTTTTTTACTGCCGCAAAAGTATCAATTTCAAACGTTTTCGTAAAATTATTTATAATATTTTTTTAATAAAAAAGCCAATCAAAATCTGATTGGCTTTCATCTGTTTTGCATTTTTTCTTATAACAAGAAACGTAGTATTTGACCATTATTTGTTAGCAATTCTATTTGAGAGCGTTGATTTTCTCCTTTTTTAGAAAGCACTCTTGTGATTGTTTCTATATCTGTGGCTTTTACATTGTCAACACTCAAAATAATTCCGCCTTTTAATTGATCAGCGTATTCAACCAATTCTTCATTGGTGATGTCTTTTATTTTTACACCGTAGTTTACTCTAAAGTTTTTCTTATCTGCGGCGTCAATATCTTCTAATTCTAAACCTTTTAGGTCATAGTTGATTAGCTCCTTTTTAGTCAATTTTACAGAAGTAGTCATCAATTTTCCATCTCTTAAGAAACCAACTTTTACTTCGTCATTAGGTCGTTTTGTATTAATATATGAAGTTAAATCTGCAAAAGTTATAATTCCTTTGTCGTCAATTTTGTTGATGATGTCACCTTTTTTAAGACCAGCTTTTTCGGCGCCAGTATTTTTAGATACCTTGCTAATTAAAACTCCTGTAGTTTCTTTTACACCAAATTCTTTTGCTGTCGCACTATTTAATTCACCTCCTTCAATTCCTAATACGCCACGTTGTACATTACCATATTCCATTAAATCTTCCACAATTTTACGTGTAAGATTAGAAGGTACGGCAAATGAATAGCCTGTGTAACTTCCAGTAGGAGATGAAATCATTGTGTTGATACCTACTAATTCTCCACGAGTATTTACAAGTGCTCCACCACTGTTTCCGGGGTTTACAGCCGCATCTGTCTGAATAAATGACTGAATGCCTTGATTGCTTAAATCTCTAGCTTTTGCCGAAACAATACCTGCTGTTACTGTAGAAGTCAAATTGTAAGGGTTTCCAACTGCAAGAACCCATTCTCCAACTTTTATATTGTCTGAATTTCCAAAGGTAGCATAAGGTAATTTGGTGTCGGCTTGTACTTTAAGTAATGCGATATCCATTTTACTGTCTGTACCCACTAATTTAGCTTTGTATGTTTTGTTGTTGTTAAGGGTTACTTCAAGTTCGGTAGCGTCTTTAACCACGTGGTTGTTGGTTACAATATAACCATCTTCACTAATAATTACACCAGATCCTGTTCCAACCTGCATTTGCTGTC
>CBFHBH010000304.1:0-3318 GCA_965653735.1 uncultured Flavobacterium sp.
TCCCTCATACTTTTCAATAATTTGAATAATAGTATTTTGATATCCTTTACTACTGGTAGATTTACTTCGATCGAAATCATTTTTATTGTCTCCAAAACCAATGGTACAAATATTATTACCGTTTTTTAATGCACTCCAAATTTCATGATTTGAAGCGTCTTTCCAATTAAAGGACCCTTTTGTTTGAAGAGATTCATCAATTTTGGAAACAATTTGTTGTGATGTTAATGGATTTTTCTGTTCTGGTGAAATTACGATTTCTTCAAATTTTGAATCATCTTGAGTACACGATGAAAATGCAATAATAGCTACTGCAAAAATTCTTAAAAGTTTTTTTTTCATGTTCTTGGTTTTTAGGTTTGTTAATTAATAAAATTAAAATCCTAATCTACAACATTTTATAAATAAATTGTAAGAAAAAAGGCATAATTTTATTTTAAACCAAAACTAGGACATTAAAAAAACAAATGACAATTCTTTAAAAAACTCAATTTTCATAGTAAATTTGCCTTCCTATGCTAAAAACAGTTAACATACTCAATAAAAGGGCTAAGTTCGATTACGAAATAATTGATCGGTACACGGCTGGTATTGTTTTAACAGGTACAGAGATAAAATCTATTCGTTTAGGAAAAGCATCTATAGCCGAAAGTTTTTGTGAGTTTAGTGGAAATGAATTGTTTGTAATTAATTCGAATATCGAGGAATATCTTTATGGTAATCACTATAATCACAAAGCAAAAAGTGAGCGTAAATTGCTTTTGAATAAAAAAGAATTAAAAGGCTTATTAAAAGATGTACAAAACAAAGGACTAACTATAATCCCTTTACGTTTGTTTACTAATGAAAAAGGGTTAGCCAAACTTGATATTGCACTTTGTAGAGGTAAGAAAAATTACGATAAGCGCGAGACAATAAAAGATAGAGACAATAAACGTGATTTAGACCGCATTAAAAAGTCATACAAATAAAAAAGCCACTTTATAAAGTGGCTTTTTTTATTAATTTTTATCTTCTAACAAGGGAACAAATCTAAAATCTCCTAATTCATGTTTTTCAAATTGAGGAATCACTAACCTACCTCCTATTTTTAGTTGTGCCATTAAAGGTTGAGGAATAAATGGCGCTCCAGCAGTCACAATAATACCATCAAATGGAGCATGAGTGGGCAATCCTTTATAACCATCTCCAAAGACCAGTTGCTTTGCTCTCACGCCAAGTTTAGGAAGTAATAAAGAAGTCTTTTTGAAAAGTTCATTTTGTCTTTCAATCGAAAATACTTTTGCTCCCATCATAAATAAAACAGCTGTTTGGTATCCTGATCCAGTACCAATCTCTAAGACTTTATCATCCTTTTTAACTTGCAACAATTCTGTTTGAAAGGCAACTGTGTAGGGTTGAGATATAGTTTGCCCAGCACCAATGGGAAATGGCTTGTCCTGATAAGCAAAATCTTCGAAACTAGAGTTTAAAAACAAATGTCTTGGAATCTTTCTAATAGCTTCCAATACATTTTTATCCTTAATCCCTTTTTTTTCTAAAATGCTTACCAACTGATTTCTAAGTCCTTGGTGTTTGGCTAAATCTCTCACTCTAACATTAAATTTATTTAACAAAATTAGACTTTATATTCTCAAAAATCAAATACCAAATTCTAAAAAAAACATCTTTAAATAGTGTTTAAAAGTTGGGATTTATTATTTTTAATTTACTTTTGTTAAAAATAGTCTTTATGCTAAAAATAGGCGTTTTAGGTGCTGGTCATCTTGGAAAAATACATTTACGATTACTTAATCAATCTGAAAAATATGAATTAGTTGGTTTTTATGATGAAAACCAAGAATACGCAAAAAAAATCGCAGCCGAATTTGGTTATACTCACTTCGATACCATAGCTAAATTAATTCACGCTGTGGACGTTATAGACATTGTCACTCCTACTCTTTCTCATTATAAATGTGCAAAAGTTGCCATAAAATCTGGTAAACACGTTTTTATTGAAAAACCTATTTCTACAACTGTTGAAGAAGCTGAAGAAATCATTGCATTATCTAAAGAATATAATGTTAAAGGACAAGTAGGTCATGTAGAAAGATTTAATCCTGCTTTCAAAGCGGTAAAAGGAAAAATCGAAAACCCAATGTTTATAGAAACACATCGTCTTGCTGAATTTAACCCTCGCGGTACAGATGTTCCTGTGGTTTTAGATTTAATGATTCACGATATCGATGCAATTTTGAGTGTTGTAAATTCGAAAGTAAAAGAGGTTAATGCTAGTGGCGTCTCTGTAATTAGCGATTCACCAGATATTGCCAATGCTAGAATCGAGTTTGAAAATGGTTGTGTTGCAAACATCACTTCGAGTCGTATTTCGATGAAAAATATGCGTAAATCAAGATTTTTTCAACGTGATGCATACATTTCAGTAGATTTCTTGGATAAAATATGTGAAGTTGTAAAAATGAAAGATGCTCCAGAAGTACCTGGTGATTTTGATATGATTTTGCAAAATGCAGAAGGTGTTAAAAAACAAATTTACTATGACAACCCTTCTGTAGAACCTAACAACGCCATTTTAGACGAGTTAGAATCTTTCGCAGATGCAATAAACAATGATACTACTCCTGTTGTGACTCTAGAACAAGCAACAGAGGCGTTACGAGTTGCGTATCAGATTATTGATTCGATGAATAAATAATGATTACATTAAAAAATATTAATTTTCGAAACTTATTAATTTCGTTAATAATTTACTTAACAATAGTTATCATTTTTTCAATAAGAGAGAAAACAACAGATATAATATTTTTATTAGCATGGCTTACAATTATTGTATATACAGTATTATCTTTCTTTAAAGTTAATGTCCAGAAGTTTAAATATTTTTTACGTTTAAATTTAATAATGCTTACCGTAACTTTTTTATATGATAATTATCAATACAATAATAAAAATCAATTTATATCAAATGTTATTTTAGTTATAATAATATTTTCAATAGCATTAAAAATCTATTTAAAAAAACAAAATAAATGAAAAACATAGCTGTAATAGGAGCTGGAACAATGGGCAACGGAATTGCCCATACATTTGCACAAAGTGGTTTTACTGTAAAACTTATCGATATTTCAGAGAAATCTCTGGAAAAAGGAATGGCAACTATTGCCAGTAATCTTGACAGAATGGTTGCTAAAGGAACCATCACTGAAGAGGATAAACACAAAACTATTGGAAACATAATCACTTACACTGATATCAAAGATGGTGTTGTAGGTTGTGATTTAGTGGTTGAAGCTGCTACTGAAAATGTTGGTTTAA
>CBFHBH010000305.1:0-3309 GCA_965653735.1 uncultured Flavobacterium sp.
TTTTATATTTTTGACAAAACTAAATTTATGTTAAAAGATTCTTTTTCAAATGTAATTTTTGAAGCAGGAACAGACGAAGCTGGTAGAGGTTGTCTCGCCGGACCTGTTACCGCAGCAGCGATAATACTTCCGAGAAATTTCTATATTGAAAAACTTAATGATTCCAAACAACTATCTGAAAAAGTACGAGAACACATAAAACCTCTAATTGAGGAAAAAGCTTTAACTTTTGCTTACACACATTTATATAATAAGGAGATAGATGAAATTAATATCCTTAACGCTTCAATGAAAGCCATGCAAGAAAGTATACTTAAGTTAAACACAAAACCTGAATTTATAATTGTAGATGGTAATAGACCCATTTTTAGCAAACTTGGAATAAAAACAACATCTGGATATAATTTTACAGAACAAGAAATTGAGCATTTAAAATCAATTCCCAATCAAAGCATTATTAAAGGAGATAGCAAATACTTAAGCATAGCTGCTGCATCCGTACTAGCCAAAACATACCGAGACGAGTACATGAACAAAATTCATGAAGAGTTTCCCATGTATGGCTGGAACAAAAACAAAGGCTACCCCACAAAAGACCATCGGGAAGCCATTGCAAAATACGGTCCAACAAAATATCACAGAATGTCGTTTAGATTACTCCCTGAACAACTAAAATTAGAATTATAAAAAAAAAGAGGTCCTTAATTGAACCTCATTTTAATTTATATCATTTCTGCTTCAAATAGATTTGCAAAATGCTTTACAATTTTTCGCTTCACTTCGTCCTCATCAACTTTCCTACCCAATTCAACATGAAGTGATGTAACCGCCTTCCCTTTTATACCACATGGAATAATATTATCAAAGTAACCTAAATCGGCATTTACGTTCAACGCAAAACCATGCATCGTTACCCAACGAGAAGCACGCACACCCATAGCACATATTTTTCTTGCAAAAGGAGTCCCTACTCCTAACCAAACTCCAGTTTCTCCTTCACTTCTTTCCGACTCGACTCCATATTCTGCCAAAGTCAAAATAATAGCTTCTTCCAATAAACGTAAATATTTATGTATATCGGTAAAGAAATTTTCCAAATCTAAGATTGGATAACCAACAATTTGTCCTGGTCCGTGATATGTAATATCCCCTCCTCTATTTATTTTATAAAAAGTAGCTCCTTTTGCTTCTAATTGTTTTTCCGAAAGCAATAAATTAGACATATCACCACTCTTCCCTAATGTATACACATGCGGATGCTCTACATAAAGAAAATAATTATCCGTTTCAATCGAAGGATTTTCTCTTTTCTGAATTTTCTGACTCACAATTCCTGCGAACAATTCTTCTTGAAAATCCCAAGTATCTTTATAATCCTTTTGACCTAAATCTTGCAGTTTTACCTTTTTATTCATTATTGTTTGGGCAACATTTCCGCCTTCCGTTCCCGCTTTTTAAAAATTGTTAATTTCGAGAGTCTCAATCAACATTTTTACAAAAGAGCTCCACTCAAGTCGGGTTGCAGTTTTATTTATTATTGAAAAACAACCTCAAAATTTAATTTTTCAGGTTCTTTCATATATTCATTAAAAGAATACTCAATGGTAATCGTCTTTCTATCCTCCGAAAACAAAGCAGAAGTATTTGATACTTTTTTGACTGGTTTGGGAAAATGATACTTTATAATATACTTAGATGATTCATAAATCATTTTATAAGAAGCTGCCGCCGAATCGTTTTCCAATTTCTTCAAAGCTTCTTTGTCAACTATAGCTTTACGAGAAAATTTCTTACCATTATACTCATAATTTATTTTAGCAGTACTTGAACCAAAACCACCCATATCACCCATCGGATTATTTTTTACCTGACCCTTATTCATTTTTTGAAGTTCAGACATACTACCCATTACTTCCTGCAATTCTGCAACCGATTTAAAATCGGTATTCATTGCAAACAAAAATTGCTTAGTATCAAAATTCATTTTCATTCGCATGTTAAATTTTTCCAGATTTTTAATTTTGGCTTGCTCTTCTTTAGAAAGTTTTGCAATACTATCTCTCTTTCCTTCAAACATCTCTTTGAATGAAAATACCGAATCTATATTTTTTTCTTGTTTCAAAGAATCTTTTGGCATCATTGCCATTATACTAGAACCATCCATATCAAGATTGTATTTTCCGGTTCCATCAGGATTGATGGTTATTTCTTCAGTAAAAGTACAACTGCTTAAAACAATCAATAAGGCGAATAGTGAGATTAGTTTTTTCATGCAAAATTTAGTTTTGCCAAAGATAAAGATTATAAATCCCAAATCATAAAAAACAAATTCTAAATATTTCACAACATTACTCCATAACGTTAAACCTAAACTTTTGAACTTGAAGCAAAATAAATTATCTTTGCACCCTTAAAAATAATTATATGCAACTTTCAGAACAAGAAATCATCAGAAGAGAAAAGTTGACCAAGTTACGCGAACTTGGCATCAATCCCTATCCAGCAAATTTGTATCCAGTAAATCACACTTCGAAACAAATAAAGGAATCTTTTGAAGAAGGAAAGAAGGTTGTAATTGCAGGACGCTTAATGAGTAATCGCGATCAAGGAAAAGCTTGTTTTGCCGAATTGCAAGATAGCGAAGGAAGAATTCAACTTTATTTAAATAGAGACGTAATTTGTCCAGACGAAGACAAAACGTTATACAATCAGGTTTTCAAAAAGTTAACTGATCTTGGAGACTTCATTGGTGTTGAAGGAGAATTATTTACCACCCAAGTTGGAGCAAAATGTGTACGTGTGTCAAACTTTACATTTTTAAGTAAAACATTACGTCCTTTACCATTACCTAAAACAGATGAGGAAGGAAAAGTATTTGACGCTTTTGTTGATCCTGAATTACGTTACCGCATGCGTTACGTGGATTTAGTTGTAAATCCGCAAGTAAAAGAAGTTTTCATGAAAAGAACGAAATTATTCACTGCAATGCGTACGTTTTTTAACCAAGCTGGCTATATGGAAGTTGAAACTCCAGTTTTACAATCGATTCCTGGTGGTGCAGCGGCGCGTCCGTTTATTACACATCATAATAGCTTAGACATTCCATTATACATGAGAATTGCTAACGAATTATACCTAAAAAGATTAATCGTAGGTGGTTTTGATGGTGTTTACGAATTTTCCAAAAACTTCCGTAACGAAGGAATGGACAGAACCCACAATCCTGAATTTACAGCAATGGAAATCTATGTAGCTTACAAAGACTACAACTGGATGATGGAATTTGCAGAAGGTTTATTAGAGCATTGT
>CBFHBH010000306.1:0-3293 GCA_965653735.1 uncultured Flavobacterium sp.
TAATAATTGAGCATTTTTATCATCAATACCAGAAACTAAAACACCTTTGCTACCAGCAGCTTTTAACTGTTGAGCAGCTTTAGTCACTACATCTTCTCCTTCAAATTTTGAAGTAGAAACAGCAGCACCTGTAATTACATTATATATTTTAACTAATGCTTGTTTTTGATTAGCAACAGTCATAGGCACACGTTTATCAGCAGCAGCTCCTGACAATGTCATGTTCGCTTCGAACTGATAGTGCTTAGACATTTTTCCGTTTTGAGGAATACGTCCTTGAGCATAACCTGCATCAAATCCTCCTCCTTGCCAATCTCCTAAGAAATCTGCACCAACAGAAACAATGGTATTAGCTTTTGAAAAATCATAATCTGCTAATGCTCTTTCACCATACACCATTTGGAAAGCATCCAAAGCATCTGAAGAAGAAACTGCATCATATACAACATGCTTAGCATTAGGATTAGCAGCTAAGAACTGACCAATTAATCTATCTGTTGAAGGTGAAGCAGAAGTATTTGTTAATAAAACAACTTTACCTCCTTTAGCTTTAGCCTCAGCAACACTAGCTTTAATTTTAGCGTTAGCCTCATTCCAAGTTGCATCTTTACCTGCAATTTTAGACGTTTTTAAACGTAAGCTATCATATAATGATAAAACTGACGCATGAACACGAGCATTTGCATGGAAGCTTGCACCTTCAATTTTGTTATTCTCAACTTTAATAGGACGACCTTCACGAGTTTTCACTAAGATATTAGCAAAATCGAAACCATCCGAAAATGATGTAGCATAATAATCTGCTAAACCAGGAATAATTTCTTCAGGTTGAACTACATAAGGAATTGACTTATGCACTGGACCTTCACACGCAGCTAAAGTAGCTGCAGCTGTACTAAATCCAACGTACTTAAGAAAATCACGACGTGTTGTTGAAGAAGATGCTAGCGATGCTGCATCACCTAAAAACTCATCAGTTGGAATCTCTTCAACAAACTCGTTATTTCTAAGCGTCTCAACAATAGAGCTATTTTCGTTTAGCTCCTCAACACTTTTCCAGTATTTTTTGTTAGATGACATATTGTATATAAAAATTAGCTTCTTAATAAATAATTAGTAGTGACATTTACCACATTCAAGACCTCCCATTTGTGCAGCAGTTAATTTGTCTACACCATATTTTTTAGAAAGTTCAGCATGAATTTTTTCGTAGTAAGCATTTCCTTCTACCTTAACATTTGTCTCACGGTGACAGTTTACACACCATCCCATTGTTAATGGAGAATGTTGTTTCATGATTTCGAAAGTCTCAACTGGACCGTGACAAGTTTGACATTCAACACCAGCAACAGAAACGTGTTGTGAGTGATTGAAATAAACGAAATCTTGTAAGTTATGAATTCTAACCCATTTAACTGGTTTAGTTTTTCCTGTATATTTTTGAGCGTTTTTATCCCATCCTACTGCATCATATAATTTTTGAATTTCAGCAGTATAGAATTCTTTGGTATATTCAACATAAGTCGAATCTTTATCACCTTGGAATTCAGAAATGTTTTTATGACAGTTCATACAAACATTTAATGAAGGGATACCCGCATTTTTACTAACACGAGCAGCAGAGTGACAGTATTTACAATCGATACCATTATCTCCAGCGTGAATTTTATGAGAATAGTGAATTGGCTGAATTGGAGCATAATCCTTATCAACACCTACCTGCATTAAGTATCCGTAGATAAAATACGCACTTGTAAGCATTAATAAAATTACAGAAACCAATACTAGAAATTGATTTTTAGCAAAAGCTCTCCATAAAGGCATTAATGAAGGATTTCTTGAAGGAACTTCTACACCGTTTGCTTTTGAAATTTTACCTAAAGCATTGTTAACCATAAACAACATTCCAACTAAAACAGCCAAAATCCCCGCCAACAAACCTAAAATTAAGTTGTTTGACAAACCTCCTTCAGAAGCACCAGCCTCAGCACCATTTGCACCAGGCGCAGGTTTTTCTGGAGCAGGAGCAGGCTCAGACGTATAAGCCAAAATGTTATCAATATCAGCATCTGATAATTGAGGGAAAGCAGTCATCGCTACTTTATTAAACTCCCCGAAAATTTTAACCGCATCAGCATCGCCAGAAGCAATTAATCCTTTTGAATCTCTAATCCATTTACCCAACCATGCTCTATCACGACGTTCAGCAACACCTCGCAAGGCAGGGCCAGTCATTTTTGCATCTAACTTGTGACAAGCCGCACAATTTGCATTAAACAAAGCCTTTCCAGCAGCAGCATTACCCGCAGCAGCAGGTGCCGCAGCAGCATCAGCAGCAGGTGCCGTAGCAGCCGCATCTTGAGCAAAAGAACTAAAAGAAACAGATAATAATAACGAAAGACTTAACGTTACTACTTTAAAAATCGATTTATGGTTTCCCACTTTTTTCATATATTAAATGATTAACATCTAAGTTTGGCACAAAATTTTCAATACTTTTCAGCAAAGAACAGAATATGCCATTTAAAAACTCCGACAAAAATACGACTTATGAACTATTCTCAAAACCTTAAATATATCTTAATTATTAATTTATATTTATTCTAAATAATATTTTTTCACTGAATAAACACTTAAACTGTACTTTTGTCCTAAATAATATTCGTTATGAAAACCTTAACAATTAAGAACCTATTTTATATCAGCATTTTAGCAATTTTTACTTCTTTGAACATTTACAGTCAAGATGGGAAAGTGACAGTAAATCAAGATCAACGATTTGAACAATTGCTTAACGAAAAAAGAAAAATTAACAATTCAATTACTATTAATGATCGTTTTAAAATTCAAATTTTTACTGGAAATGCCGAATTAAGCAAAAAGGCTTTATTGGATTTTAGAAAAGCAAACAAGAAGACAGATGCTACTATCGTATTTCACACTCCTATTTATAAAGTATGGGTTGGAAATTACAAAACACGTATAGAAGCAGAAAGAAAATTGGCAGATTTAAAAAAGAAATACCCAAATGCTTTTCTAGTCAAACCAAATAAGTAGATTATAACCTTTTTCTCATTTTTAACAAAATGTTATTCATGTGACTTCTTAAAACTAGTATATTTGATTTTCAAACCAATAAAAAATGAGAACAAAAATATCTTTAGGGTTATTAATCATATCTGCATTGACTATTGCTTCATGTAAAAAAGAACTTGAACCACAAGAAAGCTCAACCGCTGTTAGAGCAACTGAAGCAACAAACCCTAATAAAACAGCAAGTGCTACACCATTAC
>CBFHBH010000307.1:0-3267 GCA_965653735.1 uncultured Flavobacterium sp.
CGCCAGACAAAGTGTTATCCGATGCAATTTCTCCTAATAATACATTTACATAACTTGAATGAAGCATATCATAAGCTGCGACAAGTGCATTGTTATAGTCTTCTTCAGAGTTAAAATAATTTTCAGAATCAATAGAAAAAGGGGCTTCCTCATTAATAAATTCTTCTGAACATGATACCATAATAGCTGTTGTTATTAGTATCAGAAAAAATGATATAATATTTTTTTTCATTTCAATTTGCATTAAAAATTAACATTTAAACCAAATGAATAAATTCTTGGCTGAGGATAAAATCCATAATCAATTCCAGCTGAAATAGGATTCCCTGGATTTTCTGGTGTTCCATAATTAGAAGCAGTTGGATCAAATCCTCTATATTTAGTAAAGGTGTAAATATTGTTTGCTGACACGTAAAATCTAAGCTTAGAAAGGCTTAATTTTTCTAAAACATTTTTTGACAATGAATATCCTAATTGAACATTTTGGATTCTCAAAAAAGAGGCGTCTTCGACGAAATAGCTAGAAAATAAATTGTTATTTGTTGCACCAGTTGTTACTCTGGGAACTGTATTACTTGTTCCTTCACCAGTCCATCTATCAAGAACATAATCCAACTTATTTAATTTGTTTTCTGTTCTTTCATAATTTCTAATTAAATCATTGCCTATTGACGCATATGAATAAGCTATAAAATCAATATTTCTATAAACTAAGTTTAAGTTAAAGCCTAGAGTATAATCAGCAATTGGCTTTCCTATGAAAGTTCTATCATTAAAATCGATTTTACCATTACCGTCAATATCTTTATATCTAATATCACCTGGAGATGTTACTGTTGAGCCTAAACCACTTTGAGAAGGGTGAGCATCAATTTCTGCCTGATTTTGAAAGATTCCGTCAGCTTGTAGTCCGTAGAAAACTCCTATTGGTTGTCCTACTTGCATTCTTGTTGGCGGCAATTGCCCAATACCAAATGCACCACTTTCCTGATATCCCGTGGCATTATTAACTTCTAATACTTCATTTTCAATTTTAGTAACATTAACACCTAATTCGTATTTAAATTTGTTAATATTATTTTTATAATTTAAAGCAATTTCTGCACCTCTGTTTCTAACTTTTCCAGCATTTAAAGTAGGATTTCCTGAACCAGGAGCATAACCCCCATTTATTCCTGAAACTGGTACATTTTGAATTAATAAATCTGAGCGAATATCATTGAAATAATCTGCAATTAATTCTAGCTTATTGTCAAATGCTTTTAAATCTAAACCTACATCTAACTTTTTGCCTGTTTCCCATTTTATTTGTTCATTAGGGATTCTACCTATAGCAACACCATTGACCAAAGTATTATCAAAAACATAGGTAGCTTCACCTGATAATACTGATCTATAATCTGATAGACCTGCGACATCATTGCCTAATGTTCCGTAACTTCCTCTAATTTTCAGAAAATTAATTAGACTTTCTTTATTAAAGAAATCTTCTTCAGATACTATCCAACCTCCTAAAAAAGATTTAAAGTATGCAACACTATTATTTTTAGCAAAATGGCTTGATTGATCTCTCCTAAAAATAAAAGACAATAAATATTTTTCTTTAAAATTATAATCAATGGTCGTAAATAATGAAGGTTTTTTATAAGGTGCATTTTTGTAGGATCCATTAGGAATTACGCCATCAGGTGGAGCCCCATTTGCTAACTGAATATCAGCATAATCCCATGAGTTATAAGGAACATCATATCCTGTTGCAAAAAGACCTTCTTCATTCTTTTCGATTAATGTACCTCCTACTGTTAGTTTTACTTTATGATTTTCGAAGAAAGTTTTTTCATATTCACCAAACAAATCATAAGTAAAATCACTATAACGAATGGCATTTTGAGAAACACTATTTCTAGTAACATTAAATACTTTACCTGTTCCATAAAACAATTCTTTACTAAAAGACTTCCCAACAGAATTAGCTGAATTAAAACCGTATCTAGTAGTTATCTTAAAATCTTTAAAAGGTTTGATTTGTAAAACAATATTTCCGTTTATTTTTTTCTGATTATAGCTATTATAAGTATTATCTATTTGTGCAAGAGGATTTATTACTTCATTACCATATCCTGGTGTATCAGGAATAAGAGTATAATTACCTTGGTCATCATAAACAGAAAATGTTGAAGGCGCATTAATTGCATTAAATAATACAGAACCAATACCGTTTTCATTTAAACTTTGTCTATTAAAATCGGTATACATTAAATTTGTAGATAAATTAAATTTTTCTGACAAGTCAACAGCAACAGAAAGTCTAGCATTACTTCTATCAAATCCTGATTTATCTAATCCTATAATACCATCTTGCTTAACATTTGCTCCACTAAAAGAATAAATAATTTTATCAGTTCCTCCTGAAATTGAAAGATTATTATTGTATAGCATAGCTGATCTAAATACTTCATCTTGCCAATCAGTTCCTTTTCCTAAATTAGAAACATTAGGATATGGTAAAGTCTGTCCTCCATTGGCATAACTTTCATTTAAAAGAAGAGCATATTCCGTTGCATTTAACAATTTCATTTTTTTTGAAGTTTCTTGTATTCCAACTGAAGATTCAAAACTTACTCTAGGTTTAGTATTTTTTTTACCTTGTTTAGTGGTTACTATAATAACTCCATTTGCTCCTACAGAACCATAAACTGCAGCCTGAGCATCTTTTAATACTGTTAAACTTTCGATGTCAGATGGGTTGAGTAAACTTAAGTTTCCTTCGTATCCATCAATTAAAACATATGGCTGAGTATTTGAATTAGAAGAAATACCTCGAATATTTATACTAAAGCCTGATCCAGGAGCTCCTGATGCAGCATTCACCGTTACACCCGAAACAGTTCCTTGCAAAGCTTGAGATGTCTGAATAGGTCTTAAATCTTCTATAGTTTTACTAGAGACAACACCTACAGCTCCTGTTACATCTTTTTTCTTTTTTGATGTATAACCTACTACTACAACTTGTTCTAAGGCATTTTTATCTCCTGTTAAAAAAAATGTTAGGTTTTCTTGAATATTACTAACTAAATATTCTTGCGTTTTGAATCCCAAAAAGCTAACTATTAAAGTTTCTCCTTTAGAAACTCCTTTGAGAATAAAAGACCCATCAAAATTTGATGTAGTAAATTGTTGTCCGTTTTTAATTTTAATGTTTGCTCCTGTAATAGGAATATTAGTTCCACTTTCTTTGACTATACCTCTAACATCAATGTTTTGTGA
>CBFHBH010000308.1:0-3255 GCA_965653735.1 uncultured Flavobacterium sp.
GTTGTGAGTACATCGTCAATAAGTAAAAAATGTTTGTTGTGGTGAGATTCATTGAAAGAAACCGAAAATGTATTTTCAGAAATTGCGCTTCTGTTGATTAAGTTTTTTTTTGATTGTGTTTCAGAGAATTCTTCACGTGTTAAAACATCATTATGTATTTCTTTTTCTAATTTTTTTGAAATGGATTGACAAAATGTGTCAACTTGGTTGTAGCCTCTTTTTTTAAGTCTTTTTTTGTGTAAAGGCACCGGAATAATGTAATCTACTTTTTCAAATTTTTTACTCTCCTTCAAATCAATTGCATACCAATCCCCTAATACAGTTCCTATTTTTTGCTGATTCTTGTATTTTAAATTGTGTATTATTTCTTGTGTAATCCCTTTTTTGTGATAATAAAACATTGAAGAAACATATTCTACAGGAATTTTACCATAGAATTTTTTCATTCCTTCATTGTCTTTCGTAAGAAGATGATTTGTAAGAGGTAAATCGTGTCGACAATTGATACATATTTGATTTTCAGATTCTAATAATTGGCTGAAACATCCTGAACAAATCTCAGGAAAAAATAAGTTTATCAAATTTTTAAGCATTTCGTCGATTTTATTTTTTATATGGAAAGGAAAAAGATACATTTAGAAAAAATTACCCAGAGAATGTCTTTACGTATTTCATCAACTTTTTTAAAGTTAGCATCTGTTGTGTTGTTATCTACAACAACGACTTTTGCCGTGAAATATTTTAAAGCAAAAAAAGAAAATCTTCAGTTAAAAGAATCTATTAAACTTGATAAAGAAACATATGTTAATGATTTGAAAGAAATCTTTAAAAGATATGATAATCAGGTTTTAAAAAACAATAAACTTTCTGAATCAAAAAAGGAAGCGGTATCTTTAGATAAAATAAAAGGTGAGAAAAAAAAAGTTTCACTTTCTGCAGAAACTTCTAAAGTGATTTATTTAGAAAAAAACAATTCAAAGAAAGAAATAGATTCATTTCAAAATCTTATAAAAGCAAAAGAAGAAGAGAATGCAAATATTCATAATGAAATGGATCGACTTTCTCAGAAAAACACAGAGCTTGAAAACAAAAATAGAGAAAACGAAAAAATTGTCTCTAAAACAAGAAATCTTACAGCAACAAATGTAATTGCAAACGGAGTTAAAATAGTATCTAATAATATTATTGAAACAAAACGCTTTAATGCTACAGAGCAGATAAAAGTTTGTTTTACATTACTGGAAAATAAAGCAGCTATTCAAGGTTATAAGGATATTTATCTTCAAATCATAAATCCTAAAAAAAGAGTGGTTACAAACAATGGAGATTTTGTAGAATACGATAACCAGCTTTTAAGATACAGTGCAAAAACCAATGTTTTTTACGAAAACGAAGAACTAGATGTTTGTGTCTTTATAGATCCCAATAAAAAAGATTTGCTTCCTGGTGATTATGAAATCAACATTTACTCAGGAATAAACTTAATTGGGAGCACTGTTTTTTCTCTTAAATAATTTACTTTTCTCTAAGTAAAATTCTCATTGACTTTTCCTATTTTTGCACCACTATGGCAAAACAAGACGATTTATTTAAAAATGTGATTTCGCATGCAAAAGAATACGGATTTATTTTTCCGTCAAGCGAAATTTATGATGGTTTGAGCGCAGTATATGATTATGCTCAAAACGGAGTAGAATTAAAAAAGAATATTAGAGACTATTGGTGGAAATCAATGGTGCAAATGCATGAAAATATTGTAGGGATTGATGCTGCAATTTTTATGCATCCAACGACATGGAAGGCTTCAGGTCACGTTGACGCTTTTAATGATCCATTGATTGATAATAAAGATTCTAAAAAAAGATATCGTGCCGATGTTTTAATTGAGGATTATGCCGAAAAATTAAATCAAAAAGCACAAAAAGAGATTGAAAAAGCAAAAGGCCGTTTTGGTGATGCTTTTGATGAAGCGCAATTTGTTGCAACAAACGAAAGAGTTAAAGGATATTTAGACCAAAAAAATGCAATTCTTCAAAGAATGGCTAAAGGTTTAGATTCTGGTGATTTAGCCGATGTGAAAGCATTAATCGAAGAATTGGAGATTGCTTGTCCAGATTCAGGTTCTAAAAATTGGACCGAAGTACGTCAGTTCAATTTGATGTTTGGCACTAAGCTTGGAGCTTCTGCTGATACTGCGATGGATTTATATTTACGTCCAGAAACAGCTCAAGGTATTTTTGTAAACTTCCTGAATGTTCAAAAAACTGGACGTATGAAAATTCCGTTTGGTATTGCTCAAACAGGAAAAGCTTTTCGTAACGAAATTGTAGCGCGTCAGTTTATTTTCCGTATGCGTGAGTTTGAACAAATGGAAATGCAGTTTTTTGTAAAACCAGGTGAAGAAATGAAGTATTACGAGTATTGGAAAAATACACGTTTAAATTGGCATTTGTCATTAGGTTTAGGAAAAGAAAATTACCGTTTCCACGACCATGAAAAATTAGCACATTATGCTAATGCTGCTGCCGATATCGAATTCAACTTCCCATTTGGATTTAAAGAATTAGAAGGAATTCATTCGCGTACCGATTTCGATTTAAAAGCACACGAAGAGTTTTCGGGTAAAAAAATGCAGTATTTTGATACCGAAGAAAATAAAAACTACACGCCATACGTAGTAGAAACTTCAGTTGGTTTAGATCGTATGTTCTTAGCGGTTTTCTCAAATTCATTAAAAGAAGAAACTTTAGAAGACGGTTCAACAAGAACAGTACTGCGTTTGCCAAGTGTATTGGCGCCAACAAAAGCTGCTGTTTTGCCTTTAGTAAAGAAAGATGGTTTGCCTGAGTTAGCTAAAGAAATTATTGAAGACTTAAAATGGGACTTCAATGTGGCTTATGATGAAAAGGATGCGGTAGGTCGTCGTTACCGTCGTCAAGATGCATTAGGTACACCTTTCTGTATTACGGTAGATCATCAAACATTAGAAGATAAAACAGTAACGATTCGTCACCGTGATTCTATGCAACAAGATCGTGTTGCAATTTCTGAATTAAGAGGAATCATCAGCAATGAAGTTTCTATGCGTAACTGGTTGATGAAGATGAAGTAAAAGATAAAATTCTATATTAAAAATCCCAAACGTTCACTGAGTAAGCCTGCGCTGAGCGTAGACGAAGCGTCGAAGTGAAGTTTGGGATTTTTTTATTATTAAATGCTTTTTAATTTTGGACTAGAGGAGCTAAAAATTTTATT
>CBFHBH010000309.1:0-3250 GCA_965653735.1 uncultured Flavobacterium sp.
ATGGAATATTATCTTTATAGCTTAGCAATTGTTTTTCTAGTTATTTTAGGGACAATTGCAGCAAAAACAGGTGGTTCAGGTGTTATAAGAGCCATTGTAAGAATTACATTTTGGGGAACTTTAGCCATGGGGTTAACAGCGCTTGTTGGACATCTTTTTGGAGTTAATATTGCATAAATTTTTAAAAATATTTGTTTATTTAAAATAAATCCTCATACATTTGCAAAACAATTAGACAAAATATGTTTTTAAATCAATTACATCATCATCATCATTTTTTCCACGCTCAAGCGAGGTAGTGATGATATTGTTGTAAATCATATAAGCTATAAACCCGTTTGAGTATATCAAGCGGGTTTTTCTTTTCTATTCAGATTACTTCTTGGTATACTCATTAAATCCAAAACACAATGAGTATTTTAAAAATTGCAATTCAAAAATCTGGTCGGTTAAACGAAGACAGTATTCAAATCCTGAAAGATTGTGGTATTTCTATTAACAATGGTAATGACCAATTAAAAACAACTGCTTCTAATTTTCCTTTGGAAGTGTACTACTTACGAAATTCTGATATTCCTCAATATTTACTTGATGGAGTAGTAGATGCAGCTATTGTAGGAGATAATCTTTTGGTTGAAAAAGGTCAAAACATTGTGGTTGCTGAGAAATTAGGTTTTTCTAAATGCCGAGTTTCAGTAGCTGTCCCTAAAGCATTTAATTATAATTCTATTCAGGATTTGAACGGATTAAAAGTTGCGACTTCTTATCCTAATACAGTTTTAAATTATTTTAATTCCAAAGGAATTACTGTTGATATACACCAAATTTCAGGTTCTGTAGAAATTGCCCCCAATATAGGACTTTCGGATGCTATTGTTGACATCGTCTCAAGCGGAAGTACTTTGTTCAAAAACAATCTAAAGGAAGTTGAAGTTATTTTAAAAAGTGAAGCTGTATTAGCGGTATCACCTACAATCTCAACAGAATCTAAAAAAGTTTTGGGAAAATTTTTATTCAGAATTCAATCTGTTTTAAGAGCCAGAAAATCAAAATATATTTTGATGAATGTACCAAATGAAAAAATTCAAGAAGTCAGTACCATACTTCCAGTTTTAAAAAGCCCAACTATTATGCCTTTGGCTGAAAAAGGATGGAGTAGTTTACACTCGGTAATTGAAGAGGAGAAATTCTGGGAAGTCATCGACCAATTAAAATCAGCTGGCGCCGAAGGAATTTTAGTTTGTCCAATAGAAAAAATCGTATTATAAAACCATAACACAATGCAAAAGTTCATTTATCCAAAAAAGTCTGATTGGGAAAATTTAACCCAACGTTCCACTTCATCTTATGCAGCTATTGAAGAAACTGTGAGTCTTATTTTTAAAGATGTACAGGCCAATAAAGATCTAGCAATAGAAAAATACACTTCAATTTTTGATGGTGTAAAGTTAGATTCTATGCTAGTGAGCAATGAAGAAATTATAAACGCTGTTAATGAAGTTTCGGAAGAATTAAAAGAAGCAATTATTACAGCTAAAGTAAATATTACAAAATTTCACGCTAGTCAGAATAATTCTAAAATCACCGTTGAAACAATGTCTGGTGTCAATTGTTGGTTAGAAAAACGTCCCATTGAAAAAGTCGGATTATACATACCAGGAGGAACCGCACCTTTGTTTTCAACTGTTTTAATGTTGGCAATTCCGGCACAATTGGCGGGTTGTAAAGAAATCATATTGTGTTCCCCACCAGATAAAAATGGCAATATCAATCATGCGATTCTATTTACAGCTCAATTGTGTGGTGTTACAAAAATTTTGAAAGTTGGAGGAATTCAAGCTATTGCAGGACTGACATTTGGAACTGATAGCATACCTAAAGTTTCTAAGATATTCGGACCAGGAAATCAGTTCGTTACTGTAGCAAAACAAGTTGCGACAAAATATGGTGTGGCGATAGACATACCTGCAGGACCAAGTGAGCTTTTGGTATTTGCTGATGAAACTTCTAATCCAGCTTTTGTGGCTTCCGATTTATTAAGTCAGGCTGAACACGGAACAGATAGTCAGGTAATTTTAGTAACAACAAAGAAATCTTTGATTCCATTAGTTGAAAAAGAAATTCAATTCCAATTAGAGCAATTACCAAGAAAAGATATTGCTAGTCAAGCGATTTTGAATTCAAAGATTTTTCTCTTTAAAAAAAATAGTGAAGCTATGGATTTTATCAATTTATATGCTCCAGAACATTTTATAATATGCTCCAAAAATGAAGATTATTTCCTAGAAAATATAAGCAATGCTGGCTCTGTATTCATTGGAAATTATACTCCTGAAAGTGCTGGGGATTATGCGTCAGGAACCAATCACACATTACCAACAAATGGGTATGCTAGGAATTATAGCGGAGTAGGTTTAGACAGTTTTTTAAAGTCTATTACTTTTCAAAAAATTACTAAAGAAGGGTTGCAAAATATTGGAAAAACTATTGAAGTAATGGCTGAGGCAGAAGGCTTACAAGCTCACAAAAACGCAGTTTCAATCAGACTAAAAACATTTGAAAATGAAAATTGAAGATTTAATTAGAACTAATATAAAAGCGATGGAACCGTATTCATCTGCCCGTGATGAATATGAAGATTTTGGTAAAAAAATGATTTTTTTAGATGCTAACGAAAATCCGTTTGACAACAAAATCAATCGCTATCCAGATCCTTTACAGAAGAAACTCAAAATCAAACTAGCAAGAATCAAAAAAATTGATGAAAAGCAACTATTGCTTGGAAATGGAAGTGATGAAGTATTGGATTTATTGTTCAGAGCCTTTTGTGAACCCAATTTAGATAACGTGATTACTTTGCCACCGACTTATGGGATGTATGGAGTATTAGCTAATTTAAGTGCTATTGAGAATAGGGAAGTGCTTTTAACTAAAGATTTTCAGCCTAATGTTGAAGCTATTTTAGAACAGATTGATCAGCAAACAAAAATCATTTTCTTGTGTTCACCTAACAACCCAACAGGTAATTCATTTTCAGATGAAAGCATTGTAACTTTATTACAGAGATTTAAAGGATTAATTGTGATTGATGAAGCTTATATTGATTTTTCAGAAAAAGAAAGTTGGTTAAAGAGATTAAATGAATATCCTAACTTAGTTATCATTCAAACATTATCAAAAGCTCTTGGTATGGCTGGGATACGATTAGGGATTTTATATGCTTCATCTGAAATTATATCAGTTTTAAATA
>CBFHBH010000310.1:0-3246 GCA_965653735.1 uncultured Flavobacterium sp.
GGAAAAATCCAACAATGGAATTCATTTTGGACAACTGAAAAAAAACAGTTTGTTAAAAATAATCTGATAAGCTCGGGAAATTCTTTAGGTTTTAAACCAGAAACACATCAAAGTTTCTATGATTTACTGGATAAGAAATTTAATTCAATTGGTTTAATAGAATATGCTTCGATGAAAGCTTTGTTTTTAAACGAATTTGTTACCGAAAAAAATGGTTTTTATACTATTTCATCAGTAGCAAAAGTTTCGAATGAGCAAAGAGATACCTTCGTCAAAAAAATGGATGCTCATAAAGAGGTAATCACCATTGATCGTCAACAAATGAACGAAACCTTCTTAGGTAAACTTCGTGACGATTTTAACAGCTTGATTAATTATTCTTTTATTGCTGTTATTGTTATTCTGTTTATATTTTTCAGACGTATCGAATTGGTTATTGTAAGTGCTATTCCAATTGTTATTACTGGAGTTGTTACTGCGGGTATAATGAGTGTTTTTGATATTCAGCTTAACATTTTCAGTTTGATTGTTTGTACGTTGATTTTTGGACATGGAGTCGATTTTAGTATTTTCATGACAAGTGCTTTACAAAAGGAATATACAACAGGGAAAAATGAAATGAAAACTTATCGTATTTCAATCATTCTAGCAGCACTTACGACTATTTTAGCTATTGGAGCTTTAGTTTTTGCGAAGCATCCAGCATTAAAATCTATTTCGTCAGTATCATTAATTGGAGTTTTCGCAGCACTAATTATTACGTTTATTATTTATCCTATTTTATTCAGATTTTGCTTTTTTAATAGAGCTAAAAAGGGAAATGTCCCAGTAACAATTTTTACTTTCCTGCATTCAGTAGTTTCGTTGTTGTATTATAGTTTAGGAGGGATTTTATTATCGACTGTTGGTAGATTTTTGTTAAAAATTATTCCTGCGAATGCAGAAAAAAAGATGCTATTCTTCAGGAAAGTAATGGCAAAATTTGTGACTTCGGTTTTATATTCTAATCCTTTTGTTAAGAAACAAGTCATAAATAAAGTAGGAGAGAAGTTTGATAAACCAGCAGTTATAATTGCTAATCACACATCGGTTTTAGATACTTTGGCACTAGGAATGGTGACACATAAAATTGTGTATTTGGTAAACGATTGGGTTTACAATTCACCTATTTTTGGTAAGGCTGTTCGAGCTATGGGGTATTATCCAGTTTCACAAGGAATTGAAGGAGGTGTAGACCATCTTCGTGAAAAAATTGAACAAGGTTACTCATTAATGATTTTCCCTGAAGGAACTCGTTCAGAAGATAATGTTGTAAAACGTTTTCATAAAGGAGCATTTTTCTTGGCACAGGAATATAATTTGGATGTATTACCAATTTATATTCATGGTAATTCTGAAACTGCCCCTAAAGGCGATTTCATGATTCACAATGAAAGTATAAGTGTTGTTATTGGTGAAAGAATTAAATCTTCCGATGTATCGTTTGGAGTCGATTATACAGAAAGAACTAAAAAAATAAATAAGTTTTATCGTCAAGAGTTTTCAAAAATAAGAAGCGAGCATGAAGATGAAAACTATTTTAAAAATAAACTTTTTTCAAGCTTTTTATATAAAGAAGAAGATATAATTAAAATCGCAAAAGCAGATTTTGAAAATCGAAAATCAACTTTCTTCCAGCTTAACAAGTTCATTGCAGAAGATGCTAAAATATTGCATTTAGGGAATGATTATGGAATAACAGATTTTATGCTGGCAATTCAAGAACCAAAACGTAAAATTCAGAGTTATATCGTTGATGTTGAAAAAAGAGAAGTTGCTACAACAAATTACCTAGTTAAAAAGAGAGAAATTAAATATTTAGATTCAATAGACTCAAGTAATGCTAATTACTCGGTTTTACTTATTTCTGAAGTTGATGAAAAAGAATTAGAAAATTTAGTTTTATCTTCAAGTTTGAATAAAGTAGTTGTTATTTCAAATTTTGATTCTAAAAATCATTTTGAAAAATTAGGTTTTAAAGTTGAGACTGAAAGTCAAAACATCATAGTATTAGTGAAGTAATATTGGAAAAAAAATACGACATAGTTATTATAGGAAGTGGCTTGGGAGGCCTTGTTTCGGCTATTATTTTAGCGAAAGAAGGTAAAAAAGTATGCGTTCTAGAAAAAAACAATCAGTACGGAGGAAATTTGCAGACTTTCGTGCGTGATAAAACTATTTTCGATACTGGGATTCACTATATTGGAGGCTTAGAAAAAGGACAAAACTTACATGGTTATTTTTCATATATCGGCATCATGGACCAACTTCGTTTAAAAAAAATGAATGAAGATGGTTATGATTTTATAACTTTTGATAATGATTCTAACGAATATCCTCATGCGCAAGGCTATGATAATTTTGTTGATCAGTTAAAGAAATTTTTCCCGGAAGAGGAAGAAACTTTAAAAAAGTATTGTGATTATCTGCAATATACCTGCGATTCTTTTCCGTTGTACAATATGGTTCTGGGAGAAGGATACCAACAGGAAATTTTATCAATCAATGCAAAATCATACTTTGATGAATTAACAAAAAATGATAAGCTTAAAGCAGTTCTTGCAGGTTCTAATTTTTTATATGCCGGAATTGCTGATAAAACACCTTTTTATGTGCATGCGCTTTCGGTAAACTCTTATATGCAAAGTTCGTGGAGATGCATTAATGGTGGTAGCCAAATTACAAAACAATTGATTAAGCAGCTTAGAAACTATGGAGGAGAAATTTATAAGCACAGCGAAGTTGTTGATTTTGGGTTTGAAGAAGATAAGCTTGTTTCAGTAAAAACCAAGAACGGTAAAACCTATTTTGGAGATATCTTTATATCTAACATTGAGCCTAAAACTACATTAAAAATGATTGGTGAAAATAGGCTCAGAAAATCATATTATAAACGTATTCAGGATTTAGAAGTATTAATCGCTCCATTTAGTATTTACATTGTTTTTAAACCTGAATCTTTTAAATACATCAATCATAATTATTATCATTTTAAAGATTCTAACAGAATCTGGGATGCGGCAAATTATACAGACGAATCATGGCCAGAAAGTTATATGGCTTCTATGAATGTTTCTGAAGAAAATCAAGTTTGGGCAGAAAGCATGACCGGAATAACCTATATGCGTTATGATGAAATGCTTAAATGGGAGAATACTCACAATACGGTGGCTGAAAAAGAAGAAAGAGGAGATGAGTATGAAAAAT
>CBFHBH010000311.1:0-3235 GCA_965653735.1 uncultured Flavobacterium sp.
AATATTTTAGGATTTTATGCATCTTTTTTGGCATTAATAGTGGCCATTACAGGTTTATTCTATTCATTCTTTTTCATCCAAGCAGGAATTTATTTTATCTTTTCAGGAGGAAGTACAGTATTCCCCGATTTTTCAAATATAACGACTAAAACACCTATTGAATTAAGACCTGAAACTACTTTAGACAAAATTGGAAAAAAGGTAGAAGAGCTCTATCCTACTGCTTATGGTTATTCCCTTGATTTTGGTCATAAACATATTGATGATCACGAACATCCAAATTATTCAGTTTTTGTGAAACAATTATCCTATTCTTATCACATAAACCACAGTTTAATTTTTGATGAAAATTCAGGTGAGCTTTTACATATACATGATCATAACGATAAAAATATGGGAGAAAAAGCTATAGCTGCAAACTATGATATTCATATAGGAGCTATTTTAGGATTACCTGGAAAATTTTTAGCTTTTATGTTGAGTTTAGTTTGCGCATCATTACCTATAACAGGCTTTTTAGTTTGGTTGGGCCGAAAAAATAAAAAAAGAAATAAACAATGTGTTGCAATTATTCAATCATAAACGAATCTAATCAAGGAATCTTGGTCTTTTTAAAAGGATGCAAAAAGTATCAGCTTACTTTTAAAAATTTGTGTTTTAGTTTAAATTACAATGAGCTAACTACATTACATAAATTTCTTATTAGAATTGACAGTAATTACTGGGAAAAAGAATATTCAAATTCAATTTATTCGAAAAAAATTCCAATTCCAACCTTACAAAGCAACTTTCTAATCATGATAGATGAATTTGAATTATTTGAATTGCAACATCTCACAAAACCGAAAAGCAAAAAATATTTCATTTGTTTTAAAAAGCCTATTTTTCCAATCAACTGGAATTAGACAACAAAAAAGTCCTGTTTACACAGGACTTTTTAATCTATTACGAAAAAATCTTAAAAAGATGATTTCAAAAAATATATCATGGGCAATATTGACCTTGACTTACCCATAATGTACACACTAGTACACCATTTGCATTATAGTCCCATTCACAACATCTTCTGATTGGCGCTGAACCAACAATTTTTTTTTGCTCTGCCTTGCTTAATTCTTGTGCACCAGACAGATTTGAAAGATTTTTAATCATAGTTTTTTGGTTTTTTAATTTGTAAATATTTTCTTATAATAAAATTAAATAAACCAATACATAACGATTACGGTTTTACCACAAAAATTCTTAAATTTTTAAAAAAAAGCCCATCTAATTAGATGGGCCTTACTTAATTTTTAGAAGGAATATTTTCTAATATCTCTAAAAGGAATTTCCAGAATTTTTGTGAGGATTTAATTGACGCTCTTTCATCAGGACTATGTGCTCCATGAATAGTTGGCCCAAAAGAAATCATATCCATTCCAGGATAATTTGTTCCTAAAATTCCACACTCTAAACCAGCATGGCAAGCAACAACTTTAGGTTTCTCATTGTTTTGCTTTTCGTAAATTGAAGTTAATACCTCTAAAATTTCGGATTGAACATTTGGAGTCCATCCAGGATAACTTCCTGTGAAAACAACTTCACAACCAAATAATTCATAAGCCGAACGTAAAGCATTAGCCAAATCAAACTTTGATGATTCAACCGAAGAACGAGTTAAGTTTTGAATAGAAATTTCTCCATTCTTAACCACTACTCTAGCAATATTATTTGAAGTTTCAACTAAATCTTCCATATCAGCACTCATTCTGTATACACCATTATGAGCTGCATAAATAGAACGTAAAAGACCTTCTTGAACCCCTAAATCCATCACCTTAGCTGGTAAATCAGATTTTTCAATAAGAATTTCTAATTTTGGCTCTGTAGTTTTGAATTCTGCTTTGATATCGTTGATGATTTCTTGCATATCAAAGACATAAGCTTCATCATACATTCCAGCAATAATCACTTTTGCAACACTCTCACGAGGAATTGCATTACGTAAACTACCGCCATTGATTTCAGCTACTTGTAGACCAAAATTTTCGAAACCATCAAACAACAAACGATTCATAATTTTATTGGCATTACCCAAACCTTTATGAATATCCATACCAGAGTGTCCTCCGTTTAGTCCTTTCACAGTAATTGTATATCCTACAGATCCTTCTGGAGTTTCTTCTTCATTATACTCACGAGTAGCAGTTACATCTACTCCACCAGCACATCCAATATCAATTTCATCATCTTCTTCAGTATCTAAATTCAAAAGAATTTCTCCTTTCAAAATACCTCCTTTTAAATTCAATGCACCAGTCATCCCTGTTTCTTCATCAATCGTAAATAAAGCATCGATTGCTGGATGTGGAATATCTTTACTTTCTAGAATTGCCATAATTGCTGCAACTCCAAGTCCGTTATCTGCACCAAGAGTCGTTCCCCTTGCGCGAACCCAGTCACCATCAACATACATATCAATACCTTGCTTATCAAAATCGAAAACTGTATCATTATTTTTTTGGTGAACCATATCTAAATGCCCTTGCATAACAATGGTTTTACGGTTTTCAATTCCTGGCGTAGCAGGTTTACGAATGATAACGTTTCTAATTTCGTCTTCAAAAGTCTCTAAACCTAAATTCTCTCCAAATTTCTTCATGAATTCGATAACTCTTTCTTCTTTTTTTGAAGGACGAGGTACTTCATTTAAGTCGGCAAATTTGTTCCAAAGTGCTTTTGGTTCCAAATTTCTTATTTCTTGGCTCATTTTATATTACTTTCAAATTATAAAGTGTCAAAGTTACAAAGTTTAAATTCTTTTTTGACTAATTCATATTGTATATATTTACGCATAATTTCTTTTTTTGTGAGCCGAAAATATTTTTTATCGTTGTTTTTATTGTTTCAATTGATTGGATTGAAAATACTTACTTTCTTCCCTGAGTTTATAGAAAAATATTATACAAACGGTTTATACATTCATATCTCTCATTTTTCAAGAATTATCTTTGGTAGAATTCCTTTCTCATTTGGAGATGTTATTTACATTTTAGTTATTGGATGGGCATTTTTTTGGTTTTATAAAAATCGTAAAGAAAGCTGGAAACAAAAATTATTAGCAGTAGTAAACTTCATCTCAATTTTCTATTTTTTATTTAACCTTTTATGGGCTTTTAATTACTACCGAGTTCCTTTATACCAAAAACTAAATATAAAAACTGATTATACTGATGAACAATTAATAAGCTTCACC
>CBFHBH010000312.1:0-3233 GCA_965653735.1 uncultured Flavobacterium sp.
GGCATTTCGACTCCGCTCAATGACCGTATTAAAGATATAGCGGAAAGACCGACCCGAAAGGACATGCCAGAAATAAAAAAGTGAAGAAGATTAAACCCTAACTAAACTTGATAGCTTTTACTGGAGAAATCTTAGTTACTATATGAGAAGGTATGTGCAGCACTAAAAAGCAAACTGCCACCGTACCTATATTAAGCAAGAATATATACCACAGATTAATATCAACTGGTGCTGTGTTTACATAATAGTTTTCGGGATTAAGCTTTACAATTCCAAAGTATTTTTGAACAAGCAACAACCCTATGCCTATTACATTACCCCAAAGAAGGCCTTGCGCGATTAAATACAATGCATTAAAAAGAAATATCTTTCTAACAGTCCAATTGTTTGCCCCTATAGATTTGAGAATACCAATCATTTGTGTTCTTTCTAAAATTAGAACAAGAAGTGCAACTACCATATTAATAGTAGCCACAACTATCATGATTGAAAGGATTACTAATATATTAAAGTCGAACAGCTTTAACCATTCGAATATATAAAAGTATTTTTGAGAAATGGTTTGTGTATCTAGTGTCTTAGAGGCGTCATCTTTATTTTGAGTGTTGTTATAAACTTCGGCTCCTTTTTCTTCTATCTTATCAAAATCATCAACGAATACTTCAAAAGCACCTACTTCGGTAGGTTTCCATTTATTCATTTTTTGGATATGTCGAATATCTCCTATTAAGAATGTAGCGTCGAATTCTTGAAATCCAGAATTATAAATTCCAACTATTTTAAACACTCTGAGGTTTGGTAGCTGATTCCCTCCTTCTTTCATAAAAAAAGTATTACACTTATCCCCTAGCTTTAGCTCTAGTCGATTTGCTAAGTATTCAGATATAAGTATCTCGGGATTTAATTCTTCTTTAAGATTAGGAATTCTTCCTTGAACTAGATATTCTGTTAGATTATCCCATTTATAATCTTTACCTACTCCTTTAAATACAATTCCTTCGAATGATTTTTCGGTCCTAATGATTCCTCCTTTGCTAGCAACGGCCTGAATATGGTTTATTCCTTGTACCGATTTAAACTTTGGATAGAAATCTTGATTTGTCGAAACTGGATTAACACTTACTTCTGATTGATTATCATCGAAATTTGAGATTACAATATGACCGTTAAACGCAGCAATTTTTTGACGTATTTTATTTTGAAGACCAATTCCTGTTGCCACAGACACAATCATCATTACCACACCAATAGCAATAGCAGCAATCGCAATTTTTATAATTGGCGAAGATATATTACTTTTATGGTCTTTAGCCCTAGTTAATCTTCGGGCAATAAAATATTCTAAATTCAAAAGATGATGATTTACAGTTTTTCTTTTCGACGTATAAATACATTCGTTGGTGTCAAAAATACATTTTTATTCTTGTTTTTAACTATGATTTCTTGTGGAAATTGTAAAAAGACTCAAGAAATAAATAATCAAACATCTGTAAAAACCGAAGAGGTTAAAATATCCGAACCAATTAAAACTGGAGCTGATAATTTCGAAGCCTATTTACCTATATTAAAAGACAAAAAAGTTGGTATCGTTACGAATCAAACAGGGATACTTTCTAACAAGAATCATTTGGTTGATTTTTTAATTGAAAAGAAAATTACTCTTAAAAAAATATATGCTCCAGAGCATGGTTTTAGAGGAACTGCTGATGCTGGTGAATTAATAAAAGACGGAAAAGACACTAAAACTGGTTTACCAATAGTTTCATTATACGGAAATAACAAAAAGCCAAAACCTGAACAATTAGCTGGAATTGACATTTTGGTTTTTGATTTACAAGATGTAGGCGCACGATTCTACACCTATATATCTTCTTTACATTATGTCATGGAAGCTTGTGCAGAAAACAATATTCCTCTGGTAGTTTTTGATAGACCAAATCCAAACGGAAGCATTGTTGACGGACCTATTTTAGAAAAAGAACACAGTAGTTTTGTAGGTATGCATCAAATACCTGTGTTACACGGAATGACAATTGGCGAATATGCCAAAATGATTAATGGAGAGAAATGGTTAGCCAAAGGAATTCAATGTAACCTTACCGTTATTCCTTGTTTGAATTATAATAAAACAATGTCATATAGCTTACCAGTAAAACCATCTCCTAATTTACCAAATGACCAAGCAATAAATTTATATGCTAGTTTATGTTTTTTTGAAGGAACCAATGTAAGCGTAGGTCGAGGAACAGAGAAACAATTTCAAATTTATGGTTCACCTTATTTAAATAACAGTGGTTATAGTTTTACACCGAAACCAAATTTTGGTTCAAAAGACCCTGTTTGGAATGGTAAAGAATGCTTTGGTGAAGATTTAAGCGGGATTCAAAAAGTAAATTGTTTGGAATTAAAATGGCTGATTAAAGCCTATACAGAAAATTTGCAAACCAAAAATCCATTCTTCAACGATTTTTTTACAAAACTAGCTGGCACTAAAAAACTACAGCAACAAATTGAAAGCGGGGTTTCTGAAACTGAGATTAGAAAATCTTGGGAAGTTGGATTGAAATCTTTTAAGGAAATGAGAAAAAAGTATTTATTATATAAATAACCCTTCGACAACGCTCAGGGTACACTATCCTAAAAAAAGAAAATGCCACTTTAAAGTGGCATTTTCTTTTTCATTTCTTCTACTATATTATAAGCCGCAGGGCAGATAGCAACGTTTTTTAATGTCAAATTTGAAATTTGCTGAAACTTTTTACGGTCCGTATGTGGAAATTCTCGGCAGGCTTTTGGCCTTACATCATAAATCATACAATAATTTTCGTTGTCCAAAAAAGTACAAGGGACGCTTTGCAACACATAATCATTATCCTCATCTATTCGCAAATATTGATCGATGAACTGCTGTGGCTTCATTCTAAAATGTTTCGCGATTCGCTCAATATCTGCAGAAGTAAATAATGGACCTGTTGTTTTACAACAATTAGCACATTCTAAACAATCTGTACGCTTAAATTCGGAATCATGTAATTCCTGCATTACGTAATCAATATTTTTAGGAGCTTTCTTTTTCAGCTTGTCAAAATACTTTTTGTTTTCGTTATGCTTATCTTTGGCTAGTTTTTGAATTTCTTGTAATGAAGGCTTCAGCATATAATTCAGTTTCTGGAGGCAAAATTACTCAAATCAACTCAACAAACAATCATATTAATACATCAGTCATAATGAAA
>CBFHBH010000313.1:0-3214 GCA_965653735.1 uncultured Flavobacterium sp.
AAGAACATGGCGCTACCGTTGGTTTCAGAATAAAACAGGAAATTTTTAAAGAATGGGGTTATGATGTTCCGATTATTGTGATTACCAAAGAAGACTTAGAAGCTTGTCAGAATAACAATCCATATCTAAAAGAAAAAGATGCAGACACTAAGAAACTGTATTTTACTTTCATATCTAAAGAGTTGAACGAAAGCAGTATCCATGAATTAAAAATGAGTCAAGTAAAACCCGATGAAGCCGTTATTGATAGAAACAGAATCTATGTGAAGTATGCTGTAGGGGCAGGGAAGACCCGTTTTGACCAAAAGTATATTGAGAAAAAGCTCAATGTAACGGCAACCATGCGTAATTGGAATACCGTTACCAAGCTTTTGGAAATGTATAACGAATAATTAGTATTTATTGTTTAGCGTTTTAAGGAAAGCAATAAGATCTTTTATTTCGGTTTTAGTTAGTTTTAATTCATCAGTTGGTAACGTTTGGTTGTCGAGTTCAATTCCAATTCCAGCGCCGCCACCTCTGTTATAAAAATCAATAACTTCTTCTAAAGAATCATAAATTCCGTTGTGCATATACGGATATGTAATAGCACTATTGCGAACTGTTGGAGTTTTAAAAGCATATTTTTTTAAAGGAGCTTTTGTAATTTCATATTCTCCTAAATCTGTATCAATAGTTGCATTTTGTATACTTTTTTGACTTGGAACGCCTAGCACTTCACTTTCTAATTCATTGTACATAGGAGGAACACTTCCATTAAATAGTGGAAAGAAATGGCAAGTAGCACACTTCGCTTTTCCCATAAATAAAGTAAATCCTCTTTCTTCATTTACTGATAATTTTGCTTTTCCACGCAAATAGTCATCAAATTTTGAGTTTAATTTTGATAGCGAACGAACATAACTAGCAATCGATTTTAATAGATTTTGTTCAGTAATCTCTAAATCATTAGGAAATACCTTTTTGAATTCAGTCTGATATATTTTATTGTTTTTAATCTTTTCTAAAGCTTTGGAAAAACTACCATGCATTTCATCTTTGTTATTTATAACTGCTTTTGCCTGATCTTCTAAATAATTTACACGACCGTCCAGAAATAAAATGTTTTGAAAGCCTGAGTTAAGAAGGGTAGGTGTATTACGAGAAAGTTTTCCGTTTTGTATTGCTTTTGGTTTATGATCTGCATAAGCCTCTGAAGGAATATGACAAGTAATACAGGAAACAGAATTATCGCCACTCAAAATGGTATCTGAAAATAGTTTTTCTCCTAACTTAATTTGAGATGATGAAGGTTTTTTGTTGTACGAAGGAGCAAAATAATTCAGGTTGAAAGCACCTTCTTCAAAAACTGTAGCATAATCAAAGTTGATTGGCCCAAAATTAGGATTGTTCTTAACTCCAAGTTCTGTTTGTATTTTCTGAATTCTTTTTGAAATTGGAATGCAATATTGTGTTATAAAATCGCCTCTGTCAAAAGTATTGAAATCATTGTTTTTGTCTATGTAATTGAAAGTTTTGTCGATTAAATTTTTTAAATCTTCATCGTCTTTGAAATTTAATAGCACAGATTGGATACTTTCTATTGATGCTCTGGCTTC
Source organism: uncultured Flavobacterium sp. (assembly GCA_965653735.1). Lineage (GTDB taxonomy): Bacteria > Bacteroidota > Bacteroidia > Flavobacteriales > Flavobacteriaceae > Flavobacterium. The sequence goes on from CBFHBH010000313.1 coordinate 1,599, forward strand.
TGGCAAAGAATGTAATGCAATTGGAGAATCAAAACCAGAAATTCCTAGGCTCATAATACGAATCATTTCTAATTTTTGTGATTCAAATATGTTAGAATCATTCAATTGTAAATTTTCAAGATTGGGCTTGCAACTTATGATGTAACCATTTAAAATGCCCATTTGTTTTTTTAGCTCTAAGAAATCGATGTTATCTGAAAATAGTAATTCTTCAACTTTTTGGAAACCAGTAGCCTCTTCAACTTTTCGGGTTGTTTCGTTGATGTCATTTTTGTCAATAGCTGCTCCGTTAATCTTTATAGCTGTTTCGGGAAGGTAAAAAGTCACGAAAGATTCAATTCTTTTGTATGCTAAACGAGTTTCTTTAAATTGTGATTGGAGTTTGTTTTTATCTGATTTTTTCTCAATTAGAGCCTTCAACTCAGATGATTTTTTAGCTAAATCATTATAATCAATAAGTATATTTTGAGCTGTTTTTTCAATTGGAGCCAGACTTTTGTAATCTGTATTTTGACAAGAAAAAAGTATAATTAGAAAAAGAAGAAATGCTATTTTTTTCATTTTGTTATAAATTAAAAATTAGGAATGCAAAATGTGCATTCCTAATTTGATGTTATTCCAAGTTGTGGAATTATCTTGGTAAACCTTTAATTAAAACCACTTGACTTCCTTGGTTCTCATTAGGTCTCAATGAACCACCATCTACACCTTTAAAAGCATCTTTTTTCCAAGAGTGTGGTTGAATTGATAACATAAAAGTGTCAGGAACTCCTATAGTTTCAGAAACATCAATTAAAGCACCATATTCCCAAGATCCTTTAGAAGAAGAAGCACTTAAATACTTGTCTCCAGGTTCTGTTCTTTTATGATCTAATTCAAAAACAACTTTTAATTCTTTAGTAGCAATGTTGTATTGATAGATGTACGCATCGTGAGTTTCGTCACCATAACCGTTTGAATCTTCTTGAAGATAAACATAGTTTTTAGTGACACAAATATTATCAACGTTTTGAAATTGTTTTGCTTTTCCAGCTCTGTCATCACCATCTAATACTAATGTTAATTGACCATTTAAAGGATTGTTAGCATCTAGTTCTAACTTGTAAACACGACCATATTTTGAACGCGAATTATCAGCATTTACTCCAGTATTATTTTGTCCGGTAACATTGAAGTAAACTTCTCTTTCTTTTCCAGAAGTTTTATTATAATCGATATCTTCCACACGACCAAAAACTATTGCATTTGCAGCTTGAGCAGCTTGATTGTTTTGTAATCCCGTGTTTGTTTTTGCATTAGTGATTTCTACAAACTGAACAGGGTATGTATTGTTCTCCGTCATTGTTCTTTCGTTAGTAACATTATCTGTTCTTTTGATAACATAAACTTTACCATTGTTTAAATCTCCTGTTGTTGACTTATACATGACTAATTGACCTCCATACGTTCCTGAGTCGTCATCTCCTAAAAGAACAATTGTTTGTCCTGTGAAAGCATTTTTAGATAATGGAACAGCATTTTCTGCACACCATCTTCCAAAACCTAAAATAGGTCTAGGAGTACTGTTATTTGCTTTTGTATCGTAAGGCGTTAATCCATGAACTTGAGATTCGCTG
>CBFHBH010000314.1:0-3211 GCA_965653735.1 uncultured Flavobacterium sp.
GGTGAGCATTCCAGAAATACTCATCACATTTCTTTTTATCGTTTGGCTAAAATTCCGGATTATGTTTGTCGCAAGCTGTTTTACACGTTTGGTGAAAATGTTTAGCATCTTCTTCAAACAAATAATACGGTGTTAAATCTTGTCCTCCACCAAACCAGCTATTGATTACGTTTCCGTTGTCGTCATACATTTCAAAGTAACGCCAATTCGCATGAACTGTTGGTACCATTGGATTTTTGGGATGGATAACCAAACTTAATCCACAGGCAAAGAAATCGGCTTCACCTACACCAAACATTTTTTGCATGGTATCGGGTAATTTACCATGAACAGCTGAAATGTTTACACCGCCTTTTTCAAAAACAGTGCCGTTTTCAATCACACGCGTTCTTCCACCACCACCTTCAAGTCTGTCCCATAAATCTTCACGGAATTTTGCAGTTCCATCGATGTCTTCTAAACCTTTACAAATTTGGTCTTGAAGGGTTTGTATGTATGTGTAGAATTGTTCTTTCATTTTCTAGTTTACAGTTTTAAGTTTACAGTTAACAGTTTATAATGTTGATGTAATTTTCCTAATTAATGAAGCTAACATTCTTTTAATTTCGTCTATATCTGAAAGTAATTTTTTTGAAATCTCAAGTTCTAAATAATTCAATTCAGCAGATAAAAAGAGTAAATATTCTAATTCATGAGCCGAACCAGAGGAAATATATAAAAACCGAATAAGTTCTTTTTGTGTTTCTCTCCCACAACCTTCGGCAATGTTTGTTGGTATAGAAACAACAGCACGATTAATTTGTGAAATTAAATTAAACTGTTCAGCTTTCGGAAAATTTGAAGTTATAGTGTAAACATCTAAAACAAGTTGATGTGACTTCTGCCAAACATTATATTTCCTATAATCAATCATATCTGTAAACTTAAAACTTACAACTGTTAACTACTTTGATACTCCTTCACCGCTTCAATAAAAGCTTTTGCGTGATCTACAGGAATATTTGGCAAAATACCGTGACCTAAGTTTACGATGTATTTGTCTTTTCCAAACTCGTCTATCATTTCGTGAACCATTTTTTTGATGGTCGGAATTGGAGATAATAAACGTGATGGGTCAAAGTTTCCTTGTAATGTGATGTTTCCACCTGTTAAATAACGGGCATTTCTTGCAGAACATGTCCAATCTACTCCTAAAGCCGATGCTTTTGATTTTGACATTTCGTTTAACGCAAACCAACATCCTTTTCCAAAAACAATTACTTCTGTTTCTTCAGCTAATGCTTCCACAATTTGGTTGATGTATTGCCAAGAGAACTCTTGATAATCTACTGGAGATAACATTCCTCCCCAAGAATCGAAAATCTGAACAGCATTTACGCCTGATTTTACTTTTTCTTTTAAATATAAGATAGTGGTATCAGTGATTTTTTGCAATAAAGTATGTGCTGCTATTGGATTTGAAAAGCAAAAACCTTTAGCGGTATCAAAACTTTTAGAACCTTTTCCTTCTACGGCATAACAAAAGATTGTCCAAGGTGAACCAGCAAAACCAATTAATGGTACTTCATCATTCAACATTTCTTTAGTTAATTTGATGGCATCCATCACGTAACCAAGGCTTTCTTCAATATTTGGAATAAAAACTTGTTCTACTTGTTCCGTCGTACGAATAGGATCAGGGATAATTGGCCCTAAATTGTCCTTTAATTCTACGTGAATTCCCATAGCTCTTGGAACTACCAAAATATCAGAAAACAAAATTGCTGCATCCGGTAAATATCTTCCTGCCTGACGCATCATCCATACTGGTGGACGTTCTACAGTTTCTCCTTTTAAAGCTCTTAAGAATAGGTCGTTTTTAATCATAATATTTTGCTTTTAGCGAACAGCCTTAGCTATTAGCTTTATAATAATTTATACATTGAATAATCACGTTTTCAACCGAAGGTTGGTTAGCAACTATAATATTTTTTGTGTGATGTTCTAATGCTTTTGCAGTGGTGTTGCCAATACAAAAACAAATTTCATCTGTAATTTTATTTTCTTTAGTATAACTTTCTACTCCTGATGGACTGTAAAAAAGTATTCCGTCAAATGTTGAATTACCGTTGGCTGAGCCTGTCGAAGTCATTTTTTGAGGTGTTAGAATCGTTTCATACACTTCAATTTCATTGAAAGAGATTCCCTCTTCTTTTAATTTTTCAGGCAAAGTATCACGACGAAGATTTCCGCTGAAAAAAGTATAACTTGAATCGGCATAGACTAACGAAATGATTTCTGCTAAATCTTCTGCATAGCCTGTATACGCTTCCACTTGAAATCCATTGGCTTCTAATAAACCTTTGGTTTTAATTCCAACACAAAAGATTTTTTTAGCTTTTAAATCTTCAATATTTTCAAATCCTAAAACAGCATTAACTGCATTTTGACTGGTAAAAATTAGAGCTTCGTTTATTGTAGAAATATCCTTAATTGATAAAGATTTGGTTTTAATAAAATCGGCTTCAACTACTGAAAGATTTGCATTCAATAAAAACTGCTTCTGATTAGGGAGCAAGATTTTAGTAGATAATATTCGAATGTTTTCAGCCACAATTATTTTTTCAGTTTTTCTTTAATTTCTGCCATTAAAGTTGAACCTCCATTTTCCAGAATTTCTTTGGCACAATTCATCCCTAATCTCTTCCATTCTGAAATATCAAAAGAACGTTTGATTTCTATTTTTTGCTGACCATCGATAGAAAATAACACACCATCGAAATCGATACAATCTGTTTTTTCATTATAAATAGCTAAAGCCCCAATAGGCGCAGTACAACCTCCTTCTAATGTTCTTAAAAACTGACGCTCGATATAAGTACAAATCTCTGTCTCTATATGGTTCAATTCAGACAACGCTTCTAAAGCAAAAGTGTCTTCTGCCATCGCAACTACCATCATGGCTCCTTGCGCAGGCGCAGGAATCATCCAGTCTAAATCGATAAAAGAATCTGGTTTTAAATTGATTCTTTCTAATCCTGCAGCAGCAAAAACAGCTCCACTCCAGTCACTATCTTTTAGTTTTTGCATGCGGGTATTTACATTTCCACGTAAATCTACCACTTGGTGTTGTGGATATTTATGTAGCCATTGTGCCTGACGGCGTAAACTTCCGGTTGCAATAGTTCCATCACCTTGAAGGAAATCCAAATTGCCTTTGTGTACTAGAATA
>CBFHBH010000315.1:0-3201 GCA_965653735.1 uncultured Flavobacterium sp.
CAGTTCAAATGAAGATTTTGTGACTAACTCACGATCATCAAAAATATACACTTGATATATTCCTTTTATTAGATCATAAGTTTGTATATCTGCTTTAGCTTCAATATCCTTATCAAAATACATAACTGTTAAAAGATCGCTGTATTCTAAAGTCATGTTTCCAAAATCTTTGCGTTCTTTTTTTCCAACAATATTATTTTTATTATCAACTATTTGAATGTAATAATTTTTATCTGTTGCCAATGAAATTTTACTTCCATTAACAGTAAATCCAACTTGAATCACATTAGTACTTTTTGCCTTATCAGTTGTTTTAAACTTTCCATTTAATAATTCTTTTAAAAAGCTAAGTTTTACGTCAGAAATCCAAATTTTAGATGCTTTTTTGATTGTGTTTTTCAAGATTCCATAATACTCATTAGAGTTTTCAATTACAGACAAAACACTATCTCTTTCTTTTCTCAAAAAACTATTTTCTTCTTTTAAATATTCATGTTGCGCTTTCAGAGTGGCTACTTCATTTTTTAAATTTTCAATTTCAATCTTGTTCTTTTTTGATTGATTATTAACCGGAGTTTGTTCCAATTTAATTATATCTTTACTCTGATTTTTATTAGAAATATTTTGCTTTTTTTCTTGCTGAACACCAGCTAAAAAATTAAACGAAAAACTCAAGCAACCAAACAAAGCTGTTGCGACAAAAATGCGACCTACACTTGAAAATGTATTTTGAAAAGTTGAATTCATTATTGTTGTAGCCTTTATGAATTTATTAAGTCAAATTTAGGGGCATGCATTTTATCGACATAAAAAAGTCGTTGTGTATCAAATAAAATCGTTGTCCTGAAAATCAATACTTTATATATCATTTTATTCTAACTATATTTAGTTAGATAACTTAAACAGGGCTGTATTATTAATCTTACATAATCAAAAAAGGCCTCAATTTGAGGCCTTTTTTGATTGTATCTTTTAATTATTATCTTAAAGTAAAACTTGTTTTAGAAACTAAATCTGATTTATCAAAAATATTTACAAAATATGTTCCTGCTTGAACACTAGTTACTGGTAAATCTTTTTCAACTTTAACCGTTTTGTTTTCATACTTAACAGTTGCAATAAAACTGTATGTTAATGTTTTATCACCAAATGATTCCGTTTTCTTTTCACCTACAACATTGTTCTTGCTATCGATAACTTGAACATAATATGTTTTGTCACCTGATTTAGCAATTTGATTTTCTGCAATCATAAAGCTAATTTTAAGAACATCAGCTCTACTCGCCTTATCAGTTTCAACTTGCTTACCAGAACTTCTTTGCTTTAAAGCTGTTGATTGAAGATTTAAAACAGTCAATTTTGAACCTCTTTCAACTGTTTTGGCTAAATAGTCATTATGAGAAACCAAGGTATCATTGACTCTTCTCGTATCTGTTAAAACAACATTTGTACTGTCTATTTTAGTTACAAGAGTTTTATTTTCTTTTTTAAGCACTTCTACCTCTTTCATTAACCTAGCAATACTTCCTCTAAGTTTTAAGGCTTCTTCTTTGTATTTTGCCATTGCTTGAGCATCACCTTTAGATTTTTCGATGTCAGCTATTAATTTTTGCACTCGGTCTCTTTCTGCTACTAATTCATCAGATAAAGTAGTGTTAGAAGATATTGCAGAAATCTTTAAGTACGGCATCTTTTTCGTTAACTAATACTTCCTCAACTTGCTTAGAATCAGAAGTTAACTTATACATATAAATTAAACTCCCTATTAATAATAGAGATAAAATAGCAATTATTGCTTTCAATCCAGAGTTGTTGCTGTTTTGGGCGCTCATCGTGTTTTTGGTGTTGATTATTTAAATTTGTTTATTTCAATTATGAATGTATAACGCAAGTTTCGATAAAAATAGTATTTTTGGACGTACAGAAAAATAAAAAAATGGAAAATTTAATTCGATTTAGACAATCAGATTTAGCTAAAATCACCAATTTCAGAAATGGAGAAGTAAAGTTTGGCGAAAAAATGTATGTTGTTCCTAAAGATGAAGATGTTTCTAATTTTATTCTTAACTGTGAAGCTAAATATGTAATTCTTGGCATTCCTGAAGATGTTGGAGTTCGTGCAAATTTAGGTCGCCCAGGGGCCGAAAGTGCTTGGAAAAGTGCTATTCAAAGCATAGCAAATATACAACATAATAGATTTTGCAAAGGAAATTCGGTTTTGGTTTTAGGTCAAGTTGATGTTTCTCAAGAAATTGAAGAAGCCAGTACATTAAACGAAAACGATCCTGAAGAGAGAAAAAAACTCTTTAAAATAGTTGAGCAAATAGACAAAGAAGTTTCTCATATTATTTTTTCGATTGTAAAAGCAGGAAAAACTCCTATTATAATTGGAGGTGGTCATAATAATGCCTACGGAAATATTAAAGGTACTGCATTAGCAAAAGGAAAACCTATAAGCGCAATTAACTTTGATGCACATTCTGATTTTAGAATTCTTGAGGGAAGACATAGTGGCAATGGTTTTTCATACGCTTATGAAGAAGGCTTTCTAAAAAATTACTTTGTTTTTGGCTTACATGAAAGTTATACTTCTAAAAGTGTTTTAGATAGTCTAAAGAAAATTAATGATCGTGTTCGCTATAATACGTATGATGAAATAAAAATAAGACAAGAGAAAAGCTTCTTTCAAGAAATGACAAATGCTCTAGAACATATTAAATATGATTCATTTGGTATTGAAATAGATTTAGATGCCATCCCTAATATAGCATCAAGTGCTATGACTTTAAGCGGATTTTCTGTCGAAGAACTTAGAGTTTTTGTTAATCATTTTGGGGCTCATAAAAATGCTGCCTATTTGCACATTTGTGAAGGCGCTCCTTCTCTAGGAGAAGACAAGAACAATCACTTAATTGGAAAACTTATTGGTTATTTAGTAACCGACTTCATTAAAGCCAACACCCCAAAATAAATTAATCTATCTTTGCATAAAATTTTTATATGCAATTTGAAGATCTATCTATTTCCAAAAGTGTTTTACTAGCCATAACTGAAGAAGGTTATACCAATCCAACTCCAATACAAGAACAAGCAATTCCTATCATTCTTGAAGGAAAAGATTTGGTTGGATGTGCTCAAACTGGAACAGGTAAAACTGCAGCATTTGGTTTACCCCTGCTTCAATTAGTGGATAGCAAGGAA
>CBFHBH010000316.1:0-3195 GCA_965653735.1 uncultured Flavobacterium sp.
AAAGAAAAAAGCCATCCGAAGATGACTTGATTTTTGTTCTATTTTGAAAAGCTCAGTATGTAAGCTTCCAAGGCTTTTAATTCTTCTTCAGGCAAATTTTTTGTAATCGCAAAATTGGTTTTCATTGTCTCATACTGACTTGGATCGACTATAGGTTCGCTTTTTTCTTTTAAAAACTCAGCAATGCTTCCACCTTTTTCTTTGTAAATTTTTGCAATATCTTTTATTGAAGGACCGACAGTTTTAACTTCTTCTTTATGACAAGTGTAGCAAACACCTTTCCCTTCAAAAATTTCTTTTCCTAATTCCTCGGGCTTTAAAGCTCGAGTTTCAGTAACCTCTGCAGTAGGTTTCCCAAAACTTTCTTTACTTTCCTTTTTACAAGAGAATAAACTTAAAACGATAAGGGTAAAAATTATTTTTTTCATTATTTTATTTCATAAAATATGCCATCATTTAGACAGCATATTTTACTTAATACGTTTACTTTTTAGAAAATTGGTCTTTTGCGATTTAAAATTTTCGCATTTAGTTCGTTGTTTTGAATTTTTTGTAAAGAAATAACCTTAACTTCTTTAAGTTCATCTCTTTTAATTTCTTTAAATTCAAATTTTAATTGTGAGGTTGCAGAAACTTTTTTCATATTAAGTTAAATCACATCTTCAAATGTACTTATTTTTTTTAATTCTTCGGTAGCTTTTTGTTCTAAATATGGTATTGCATCCAATGAGATACTTTTTCTTGGTGATGCATTTTTTTTCTTTTTCAAAATTTTATCACCATTTTTTTCTTTTCTACTATCTCCTTCAGACATTTTAAATAAATCAATATATCTTGTTGGTGATACGCCATCATACATTAATATTTTAACGCGGTCTTTCTCATTTTCATTTTCAGTTATTGAATCATCATGTAATTTTAATGCTAAACTTTTTTTATACGGTTCTATATAATATATTTCTGTAATTCCCGAAGCTACAATATGTCTTGCACAATTATGGCATGGATATGTTGTACAATACAATCTTCCTCCAATCATTTCTGAACCTGATTTTTGCGATGCATTAATTATGGCATGCATTTCTGCATGTACAGCTCTTGAGAATTCAATCAAATCTTTTATTTTTGAATCTCTTAGTGTTTTAAAAAAATCTTTTCGTTGTGCTTCAATAATTAACCCCTTTTCTATGAGATCATCAATTATTATATGTGTGATAAAATCTTTTTCATCATCATTGAAACATTTTCCTCCTTTTTTGTTGATGCAGCGATGATCATTAGATAGTTCTTCTGATGAAGTATATAAATTTCCTCCAAATTTTGGAACATCATTCCAACCAACTGAAATTACATCTCCTTTTATGTTTGTTATAGATGCACCAACTTGTCTTGAAAGGCAAGCTGAATTTGCCGAAGATGAAGAAGCAAGATACATTGCTGTTTCATGATAATTTGGAGTTATGATGTTTGTTCCAAAAATTAGATCTAAAAATCTTTCAATTTTAAATTTGATAAGTTGTTCATGACTGTCTTCTACCCTTAAAAAATAATCTGCGGATGTAAAAGTTTTAGTGACTTTTTGTCCATGAGAAAAATCTTGTTCTGAATCAATTTCAACAAGCTTTTCTATATCAGGATTTTGAATACCTTTATCTTTTAGATTTTTTCTTCTAATATCTAACGGGGAAAAAACTCCAATAAAATAAAAAATATTTTGATAAACAGCTTTTAATAATCTGTATTCATCAAGATTTTTAATCGAATTGACAATATAACAAACTCTTTTTGACTTGACTAAATCTTCTTGATCTTTAGATTTTTGTTGTCTGTTTTTAGTTATTTGATGAATTGTTAGTTTTGCAAGAATATCATTACCATGTTCTTCTCTTAGACTATTACCTTTTTTAATTAATTCATCATAATAACTGTAAGATTTTGAAGATTCAGTTAATAAAAATTTCTTTTTTATTAAATCACTCAATTTTATATCAATACAAACATAATCATAGGAGTCTTCCAAAATATCTCTTAAGCATTTTGAAACATAATTTATATCTGTTCCTATTGGTCCGCAAAGACCAATAATCAATTCATCGGTTATAGTATCGGTTAAATGTTCGTTAAGAGTTTTATCTGTTTTTTTTTCTTTAAGATCTTCTGAGTTCGGTTCAATTCTTAACTGTGTTGCTTCTGTCATGAAATTTCCTTTTTATAAAAATAATCAAATATTCAATAAAATGGCTGCCTCTTTGGCAAAATAAGTTGAGATTAAACTAGCTCCAGCACGCTTGATACACATTAATTGTTCCATCATGATTTTATCATGGTCTAACCAACCTCTTTCAGAAGCGGCTTTGATCATGGCATATTCTCCAGATACATGGAAAACAGTTACAGGTACATCAACTGCATTTTTTACTTCGCGAACTATATCCAAATACGCAATTCCAGGTTTTACCATCACCATATCAGCACCTTCTTTCACATCCCATAAAGCTTCTTTCACTGCTTCAATGCGATTGGCATAATCCATTTGATACGTTTTTTTGTCTTTTGGTACTTCGACAGGCTCAGCACCCGACTCGTCTTTTGGTGCGCTGTCCAAAGCATCACGGAAAGGGCCATAAAACGCTGAAGCATATTTAGCCGAATAACTCATGATACCAACATTGTGGAAACCAGCTGTATCTAATCCTTGACGCAAACGCAAAACACGTCCATCCATCATATCACTTGGCGCTACAAAGTCGGCACCTGCTTGGGCATGAGAAACAGCCATTTTTACTAAAGCTTCGTTGGTTGCATCATTGGCTACATCTCCGTTCTCGATAATCCCGTCGTGACCGTAAATCGAATATGGATCTAAAGCCACATCGGGCATTACAATCATTTCGGGACAAGCAGCTTTAATAGCACGAATAGCATTTTGCATCAATCCGTTTGGATTCCATGCTTCTTTTCCGGTATTGTCTTTTAAGTTGTCGTTTACTTTTACATAAATATTTACAGCACGAATACCCAAAGCGTACAATTCTTTAACTTCTTCTACCGTTAAGTCTAATGTTCTGCGGTAAATTCCTGGCATAGAAGGAACTTCAATTTTATTGTTTTCACCTTCCATGATGAACATTGGAAACATGAAGTCCGTTGGACTTAAACTCGTTTCTCTAACTAGTGAACGAATGCTCTCATTCA
>CBFHBH010000317.1:0-3183 GCA_965653735.1 uncultured Flavobacterium sp.
ATTGCCCGTCGTTACGGAGAACAATCTGAAAAAGAAAGTGATAAAAACAAAGATCTTGGTGAAGAGTTAGCTGATGTGGTTTTTGTTGTGCTTTGCTTGGCCAATCAAACAGGAGTTGATTTGCAAGCGGCTTTCGATAAAAAAATGGATTTAAAAACGAAGCGTGATCACGACCGTCATCACAATAATGAAAAACTAAAATAAATTGAACTGGATTTTACTTATAATAGCAGGTTTGTTCGAAGTTGGTTTTGCAGCTTGTTTAGGAAAAGCGAAAGAAACTTCAGGTACAACTATGTGGTTGTGGTACCTTGGATTTTTGATTTGTTTGACTATAAGTATGATTTTGTTGGTGAAGGTCAGCAAAGAAATTCCAATTGGGACAGCATACGCAGTGTGGACGGGTATTGGTGCTGTAGGAAGTGTGTTGGTTGGGATATTTGTTTTTAGTGAGCCAGCAACTTTCTGGAGAGTTTTCTTTTTATCAACGCTAATATTATCAATTGTTGGGCTAAAATTTGTTTCTAATTCATGAATTTACTTCTTCAAAAATCGATTGTAAATACTAAGTCTGAAATTACAATTTCCGGCTCAAAATCTGAAACAAATAGAGCTTTACTGCTTAAAGCACTGTTTGAAAATTTAGAACTAAACAATGTTTCTAATTCAGATGATTCAGATGTAATGTCTGAAGCTTTGTCTTCAGATAATAAAATTAAAGATATTCATCATGCAGGAACAGCCATGCGTTTTCTAACGGCATATTTTTCTGTTTTAGAAAATTCAGAAGTTGTACTTACGGGTTCATCTAGAATGAAAGAGAGACCTATAAAAATTTTAGTAGATGCATTGAGAGAGTTGGGAGCTAAAATTGATTATCTTGAAAATGATGGATTCCCACCTTTAAAAATTTCTGGTAAGAAAATCACAAAGAATAAAGTTACACTTCCTGCAAATGTGAGTAGTCAGTACATTTCAGCTTTGTTGTTAATTGCGCCTAAATTAGAAAATGGATTAGAAGTTACGCTTGAAGGAGAAATTACTTCTGTTCCTTATATAAAAATGACTTTGTCGTTACTTGAAGAAATAGGAGTTGTAACATCTTTTGAAGGAAATAAAATAAAAGTCTTTCCTAAACTCATAATTAATAATTCACAATTCATAATTGAATCAGACTGGTCTTCTGCTTCTTATTGGTATTCAATAGTCGCTTTGTCTCAATTTGGGACAAAAGTAATTTTATCAAGTTATAAGAGAAATAGCTTGCAAGGCGATTCTGTTTTGGCTGAAATCTATAAAGATTTTGGAGTTGAAACAGTTTTTAATGACGATAATTCAATTACAATAGAAAAAAGAGCAACCCATAACTCTGGGCTAGTAACTCATAATTTAAATAATTGTCCAGATATTGCGCAAACCATTGCGGTAACTTGCTTCGGATTAGGAATGGGTTGTGATTTGAGTGGATTGCATACTTTAAAAATAAAAGAAACAGATAGATTGGAAGCTCTAAAAGTTGAGTTAACAAAACTTGGAGCAGAAATTTCAGTTACTAATGACTCTCTTCATTTAAAACCAAACAGTGTTGTCAAAGAAATGGTGAAAATAAAGACATATCAAGATCACCGTATGGCTATGGCCTTTGCACCTTTAGCATTAAAAACGAATATAATAATCGAAGAAGCAGAAGTTGTTTCAAAATCATATCCTAACTTTTGGAACGATTTAAAAAGGATTGGTTTTGTAATAAATGAATTGTAAAGTGTTGTAAATAAAGAGTTTTTAAAAATAAAGCACAAAACACTTGACAACCCCTATTTCACAATAGTATATTTGCACCCACTTTTGATGTCAGAAAAAATCTGATTTCGTAATTCTAAATTTAAGTATGAAGTTATCAAATTTCAATTTTAATCTTCCAGCTGAATTATTAGCTGAGTATCCTGCAGAAAATCGTGATGAATCTCGTTTAATGGTTGTACACCGCAAAACGGGTGAAATTGAGCATAAATTGTTCAAAGATATCATCGAATATTTTGACGAAGGAGACGTTATGGTAGTAAACAATACAAAAGTTTTCCCTGCTCGTCTTTATGGAAATAAAGAAAAAACAGGTGCTCGTATAGAGGTTTTCTTACTTAGAGAATTAAATGCAGAACAACGTTTATGGGATGTTTTAGTAGATCCAGCTCGTAAGATTCGTATTGGTAATAAATTATACTTTGGAGATGATGATTCATTAGTTGCTGAGGTAATTGACAATACAACTTCACGTGGTAGAACACTACGTTTCTTATATGATGGGTCTTATGAAGAATTCCGCCAAAAATTAGTTGATTTGGGAGAAACTCCAATCCCAAAATATATTAACCGTGAGGTAAACGAAGATGATGCTGAGCGTTACCAAACGATTTATGCTAAAGAAGAAGGTGCCGTAGCAGCACCAACTGCTGGTTTACATTTTTCTAAACACTTAATGAAGCGTTTAGAAATAAAAGGTGTAGATTTTGCAGAAGTAACTCTACATGTTGGTTTAGGGACTTTTAACCCTGTTGAGGTTGAAGATTTATCTAAACATAAAATGGATTCTGAAGAGTTAAAAATAACTGAGGAAGCTTGTGAGATAGTTAACAAGGCTAAATTAGGTAAAAAGAAAGTTTGCGCTATTGGTACAACATCAATGAGAGCGATGGAAAGTTCTGTTTCTTCAAACAAAACATTAAATCCATACGAAGGTTGGACAAATAAATTTATTTTTCCACCTTATGATTTTAGTGTTGCAGATTGTATGGTAACAAATTTTCACACTCCAAAATCAACTTTATTGATGATGATTTCAGCGTTTTGTGGTCATGATTTGATGATGAAAGCGTACAAAGAAGCTATCGAGCAAAAATATCGTTTCTATTCTTATGGAGATGCAATGTTGATCTTATAATTTTGATTGATATAGTTATAAAAAAAGGCGTTCATTTTGAACGCCTTTTTTATGTTTGTGATTCAGCAAATTGTTTAAAACTTTCTAGATATTTCATTGATTGTTTTTTGAACATTCCTGGCATTAAAAAAGCAAACACTTTCATGCCTAAACTGTTAAAAGTAAATTCGCTGTCATAAATATATCTGGTTTTATTTTCAGCTAATTTTACAAATGAAACCTTCATATGATTTATAGTGTTGTGC
>CBFHBH010000318.1:0-3169 GCA_965653735.1 uncultured Flavobacterium sp.
CTTTATCAGTAACTTTTTCAGTTCTTATTCTTTTCACTTCCTTCATTAATTCAACTACTGCACTATCAGTAACTGCATTACGAACCTGAGCAGAAGCTGTGAATTTAGTAATATACTTATTCCCTTTTATTGTTGATCTTGCTCCATAAGTCCATCCATGTTTTTCACGAAGGTTCATATTTAGGTAGCTATTAAAATCACCTCCAAAAATTTGGTTTGCTAAAATTGCAGCAAAGAAATCTTTATCAGTCATTTTTAGGCTAACTGTGTTCACAAATGAAATGTTAGACTGTACAGCATTTGGCATATCAACAAAATTGATTTGTGTGTACTGAACATTTTTTGGGTCATTGTAACTTAAGTTTGGAGCAGAAGCTTTGTCCCAAGTCTCGAAAGCTTTTTCAACTTTTGCTTTTACATCAGCAAACTTAACATCTCCAATAACAACTAAATATGCATTTTCTGGAACGAAATATGTGTTGTAATGCTGAACAACATCGTTTAAAGAAACGTTGTTAATTGATTGTTCTGTTAAAAATTCTCCTGCTGGATGGTTTTTCCCGAAAGCCAAAACATTTTCTACTCTTGAAGCTACGCTTGCAACACTCTTCTCACCAGATTTAAGTCCTTCGATAAGTTTAGCTTTTTCTTTATCTAATTCTTCTTGAGTAAAATTAGGCTCTAATGCTCCCTGAGCTAAAAGTTCTAAAACTCTCCCAGCATATTTAGACAATCCTGAAGCATATCCTCCATTGGCAGAAAAATCTACACTTGCTCCCATGAAATCAACTTCCTCATTGAAAGCCTCTTTAGAGATAGTTTTAGTTCCGTTTCCTATCAATGCTCCTGTTAAATCATCAACACCTTTTTTTGCTCCTTCGGCAAATGGTGCGTTGTCTATACTTAAATTAAATGAAACCCTTGGTAATTTATGATTTTCAACCACCATTACTTTTAATCCATTTGGCAAAGTAAATTTTTGGGGCTTCCCTACATTTACTGTTGGAGATGGTCCTGGTTTTGGTTGTGGTCTGTCGTTTTGTGCTTGCATAGTTGTAAAAGTAAAAAACAAGCTTGAAAGTAATATAATTGAATTCTTCATGTTCTTAGTTTTGAGCTTTATCTTTAGCAGGGATGTAATCTAAAATTAATCTTTGGTTTGAGTTTAGATATTTTTTTGCAACATCACGAATTTCTTCACGTGTGATTGAGCGATACATATCTGCTTCTGTATTAATTAAATTCACATCACCATATAATAGGTAGAATGAAGCAAGATTTTCTGCAATCCCTTCAACATTAGCTACACTACTTACAAATTGATTTTCATATTTGTTTTGTAATTTTTGAAAGTCTTTTTCAGAAATTAATTCTGTCTGAATTTTTGCAATCTCTTCGTCAATTTCTTTCAACAATCCTTCTGTAGTATTAGCCCCCATTGGTAAACCATATAATATATAAGTACCATAATCTTCTTGAGAAAAACTTAAAGCTCCAATTTGTAAAGCCATTTTCTTGTCGTCAACAATTTTTTTGTACAACTTAGAACTTTTTCCATCACTTAAATAAGTAGAAATCATATCTAAAACTCTAGCATCACGAGTTTTCATCGATGGTGTTCTATACGAAGCAACCAACATAGGAATTTGAATGTTTGGATCTTGATAAGTAGCTTTTATTGTTTCAGTAATTGGATCTTCTACAAAAGTTTCTCTTTTGATATCAGCTCCTTTTTTAATTGGCCCAAAATATTGATTGATCCATTTTGATGCATTCGCAAATTCAAAATCACCTGCCACCACAAGAACTGCATTGTTAGGTACATAGAATTTTGCATTAAAATCTTGGAATTCTTTTAAAGTTGCTGCGTCTAAATGTTCCATAGAACCAATAGTTGCCCAACGATAAGGATGTTTTTTGAAAATATTCTTTTTAACTTCAGCTAAAATATTTCCATAAGGTTGATTATCTACTCGAAGTCTTTTTTCTTCTTTAACAACTTCATTTTGAGTATCAACTCCAACTTGATTAATTACTGGATGCATTAATCTTTCTGATTCCATCCACAAACCAAGTTCCAAATTATTTGATGGGAAAACTTCATAATAATATGTTCTATCATCAGTGGTATTCGCATTGTTTGTTCCTCCATTTGATGAAACCATTTTCATCCATTCCCCTCTGCCAATGTTCTTAGTCCCTTCAAACAATAAATGTTCAAAAAAGTGTGCAAATCCTGTACGATTAGGGTTTTCATCTTTTGCTCCAACATGATACATTACCGATGTAATTACCACTGGTGCCGATTTATCCTGATGCAAAATTACATGCAATCCGTTGTCAAGTGTGTACTCTTGAAACTCTACTTTTTGCGCCATTGCTGTACCTCCTAAAAGAAATAGTGAACCTAACGCCATTAATGATCTTTTCATAAAAATTAATAAATAGTTTTGTTTTTTAGTCTATTACATTCCAAAAATGTTACATCAAAAATAACTTTTTTAATCGTTTACATCTATAAATTTAACAAAAGTCTATTTTTTTAAAAGCTAACTTGTTGGTTTCATAAATAGTTGTATATTTGCACACTTAAAATTTTAATTAAACATCATTGTTATGTACGCAATCGTAGAGATAGCAGGGCAACAATTTAAAGTAAGCAAAGACTTAAAGGTTTATGTTCACCGTTTGGCTAATGAAGAAGGATCAAAAGTTTCTTTTGACAAAGTTCTTTTATTAGACGATAACGGAAACGTAACTTTAGGCGCCCCAGCTATAGAAGGTGCTTCAGTAGAAGCTAAAGTGTTACAACACTTAAAAGGTGATAAAGTAATTGTTTTCAAAAAGAAAAGAAGAAAAGGTTACAAAAAGAGAAACGGTCATAGACAGTATCTTACACAAATTTTAGTTGAAGGAATTTCTGCAACAGGCGCTAAAAAAGCTGCTCCTAAAAAAGAAGCTGCTCCTAAAGCTGAAGTAGCAACAGAAGAAGCTGCTCCTAAAAAGAAAGCAACTAAAGCTAAAAAAGAAGATACTAACGAATAATATTAACTTATAAAACCAATACATCATGGCTCACAAGAAAGGTGTCGGTAGTTCGAAGAATGGTAGAGAATCAGAATCGAAACGTTTAGGCGTTAAGATTTTTGGTGGCCAAGCTGCAATGGCT
>CBFHBH010000319.1:0-3164 GCA_965653735.1 uncultured Flavobacterium sp.
GTTGAATATTGGTAACTGGGTTTCTATTGTTTTAACAGCTGTTTCATGTTTCTTCTTGGTACAACATATGCTTCCAGAAGTTATGACAATGGAGTATTTTGGAGAGGGAGCTCAACAAATTTCATCAATGCGTGTTTTCTATGCGACATTAATTGGATTGTTTGTTGGAGGAGCCATTTCTTCTGTAACAGAATATTATACAGGATTAGGTACAAAGCCAGTATTGGCAATTGTACAAAAATCATCAACTGGTGCAGGAACAAATGTAATTGCAGGTTTAGCAACGGGTATGATTTCAACTTTCCCAACTGTTTTATTGTTCGGAGGAGCAATTTGGGCTACGTACGCTTTAGCAGGATTTTATGGTGTTGCTTTAGCAGCTTCAGCCATGATGGCAACTACAGCAATGCAGTTAGCTATTGATGCTTTTGGACCAATTTCTGATAATGCTGGAGGTATTGCTGAAATGAGCGAATTACCTAAAGAAGTTCGTACACGTACAGATATTTTAGATTCAGTTGGAAATACTACTGCAGCAACAGGTAAAGGTTTTGCTATTGCTTCAGCAGCTTTAACATCATTAGCCTTATTTGCAGCTTATGTAACATTTACTGGAATTGACGGAATTAATATTTTCAAAGCGCCAGTTTTAGCGATGTTATTTATTGGAGGTATGATTCCTGTAGTTTTCTCTGCTTTAGCAATGAATTCTGTTGGAAAAGCAGCAATGGATATGGTGTACGAAGTGCGTCGCCAGTTCAAGGAAATTCCAGGAATCATGGAAGGAACTGGAAAACCAGAGTATGGTAAATGTGTTGAAATTTCTACAAAAGCAGCACTACGTGAAATGATGTTACCAGGAATTTTAACTATCGGTTTCCCCATCGCAATTGTATTAGTAGGTAAATTAGTTTACGGAGGTAATAACCAATTAATAGCTGAAATGTTAGGTGGTTATATGGCTGGAGTTACGGTTTCAGGTGTGCTTTGGGCAGTGTTCCAAAATAATGCTGGTGGAGCTTGGGATAATGCTAAAAAATCTTTCGAAGCTGGTGTTATGATTAATGGTGAAATGACATACAAAGGATCAGATGCTCATAAAGCGGCTGTAACTGGAGATACTGTTGGAGATCCATTCAAAGATACTTCAGGGCCATCAATGAACATTTTAATCAAATTGACTTGTTTAATTGGTCTAGTTATGGCACCAATTTTAGGTAATGGTCATTCAGAAGGAACTAAAAAGGATTCTTGTTGCATGAAAATGGAGATGAAACATTCGACAAAATGTGATATGGCTAAATTGTCAATGATGTCAAAAGATGAATGTGCTAAAATGTGTGACGAAATGGGTTGCACTGCAGAAGAAAAAGAAGTGTGCATGGCTCATTTTGGTGACGATGGTAAGTTTAAAGCTGTTGAAGGTTGTGAAATGGAGTGTTGTGCAAAAGGAATGGCTAAAGAAATCAAAAAAGAAGTTTCTGTTAAAAAAGAAATGGTTGATGGAAAAGTAAAAGCCACGGTTACAACAAAAACAATTGAAAATGGTAAAATATCAGAGGCGTCAGAAGTGATTGAAGGAACCGAAGCAGAGGTTCAAGCAAAACTTGATGCTGCGAAAAAGTAATAATGATTCTTTATAAAAGCCTCACAAATCGTGAGGCTTTTTGTATTTTTAGCTAAACTACTAACACAACTCCAATGTTTAATAAAATAAAACTATTACTTTTGTTATTCGTTAATATTATTTTTTCCCAAAATGAATTGGCTTTAATTCCGAAACCAATAGAAATTCAATTAGGGAAAGGGAATTTCACAATCAACGAAAATACAAAAATTTTACTAACTCATCCTGAATTCAAAAGCGAAACCGATTTATTTAATCAGTTTTTTAAAACAAATTATGGTTTTGAATTACAAATTACTAATAATTCAAAAAGCCCAAACAATACAATTGAAATTCAAAAGAGTAATAATGAAAATTTGGAATATTATGAACTGAGTAGTTCTCCAATTCAAATTTGTATTAAATCAAAAGGGAATATTGGAATCTTTTATGCTTTTCAAACTTTACAACAATTACTTTCTGCTCAAAAAACTATTCCTTCAGTTGAAATAAAGGACTACCCCAAATACGCTTGGCGTGGTATGCATCTCGATTGTGCTCGGCATTTCTTTCCAAAGGAATTCATCAAAAAATATATCGATTATTTGGCGATGTATAAATTCAATACCTTTCACTGGCATTTGACTGACGATCAAGGTTGGCGCATCGAAATTAAAAAATATCCTAAACTTACTGAAATTGGTGCGTGGCGAAACGGTTCTATGATTGGTCATTATAGCGACCAAAAATTTGACGATAAACGTTATGGCGGATTTTATACACAAGATGAGATTAAAGAAATTGTAAACATCGTTCCAGAAATTGAAATGCCTGGTCATGCGGTTGCGGCTTTAGCAGCTTATCCTGAATTTTCTTGTACGGGCGGACCATTCGAAGTAGGAAAGATTTGGGGTGTTTTAGATGATGTTTTTTGTCCGAAAGATGAAACGTTTGCTTTTTTAGAAAATATTTTAAGTGAAGTGATGACATTGTTCCCATCTGAATATATTCATATTGGCGGCGATGAATGTCCTAAAATTCGTTGGAAAAATTGTTCGCATTGTCAAAAAAGAATGAAAGAAGAAAACTTAAAAGACGAACACGAATTGCAAAGTTATTTTATTCAACGCATTGAAAAATTTGTAAACAGTAAAGGCAGAAAAATTATTGGTTGGGACGAAATTCTAGAAGGGGGTTTGGCTCCAAACGCCGCAGTTATGAGTTGGCGTGGAACTGAAGGCGGGATTGCTGCTGCGAAACAAAAACATTTCGTAGTAATGTCGCCAGGTTCACATTGTTATTTCGATCATTATCAAGGCGAACCGAAAAACGAACCTATTGCTTTTGGTGGTTTTACGCCAGTAGAAAAAGTGTATTCGTTTAATCCAACTCCAAAAGAATTAACTCCCGAAGAAGCCAAGTATATTTTAGGAGCTCAAGCCAATGTTTGGACCGAATATATCGAAACACCAATTCATGTGGAATATATGATTTTTCCTAGAATGCTAGCCTTGTCGGAAGTGCTTTGGGGAACATCGAATCCTTCTAACTATTCCGG
>CBFHBH010000320.1:0-3143 GCA_965653735.1 uncultured Flavobacterium sp.
ATTTGCAAACTCTTTTGTTTCGCTAAAAAGCTTTGTTTTCTCAATTAGTTTTTTGGTTACTAATTTATAAATTGGGTCATCGTCTATTATACAAATACTTTTATTAGGCATGTGTTGTTTCTTTAAAATAAATTTTAAAAGTCGTTCCTTCGTTTAAAACACTTTCTACTTCAACTTTTCCTTTCATGGTATCAATTTGATTTTTACTAATAAAAAGACCAATACCTCTTGATTCGGGGTTTTTAGTAAATGTTTTATAAAGCCCAAAAAGTTTTTTTCCGTTCTTTTTTAAATCAATTCCTATACCGTTGTCTTTTATTTCAAGTACAGTATAATCACCTTCAGTATAAGCATTAAGATCTATTATAGGGTCTCTTTGCGGATGTCTATACCTAATGGCGTTTGATATAAAATTAAGCAAAACACTCTCTAGATAGGCTGGGTTGAAATGTACAAAAATTTCGGAACTAACAGCATTATTAATGGAAGTATTATTTTTTATTATTTGATTGTGAAGTACTTCAAGTGTTTTGTTGATGTACTTTTCCAAATTTAATTTTTCAATAACAATATTGATATCGGTTTGAATTGAAACCACTTCGTTGAGGTTATCCATGGTTTTATTCAAAGTTTCAGAAACCGATTTAAGTAAACCAATTAGTTCATTTCTTTCAGTTTCGTCTTCGCTCATTTCTATTAAACTAATAAGGGATTGAATATTGCTGGTATGTGAGCGTAGGTTATGTGAAACTATATGTGAAAAATTAAGTAAACGTTTGTTTTGTTCTGTTACTAGTTTGAGTGAGTTATTTAAATCAATTTCGAATTGTTTTGATTTTGTGATATCAATCAAAATTCCTCTATAACGTATTCTTTCTTCATCGACTGTATAGATACTTACAAGGTCACGAACCCAAACGGTACTGCCACTTTTGGTAATCATTCTGTACTCCTGATCAAATGGTTTTCTGAATTTGGCAGCATTTGTACTGTATTCAACGACCCAGTCACGATCATCAGGGTGGATTATATTGCGCCAAAACATCTCGTCTGATGTCCATTCTTCAGGACTATAACCTAAAATAGCTTCTGATTTTTTACTAACATAGGTAATACCAGGATCTTCCGAATTACCTTCCCAAACAATACCATCTATACTATCTATTAAATCTTTTATTTTTTGTTTTGATTCTAATAAGGCAAGTTGAGCATCTTTTCGAGCCGAAATGTCTTCTACAATGGCAATATGATGTATAGGTTTCTCATTTTTCTCCCACAGTGGTGAAACAGTTATCGAAACCCAAATAGTATCACCATTTTTATGAAAATACCTTTTTTCCATAGAGAATTGATTAATTTCTCCATTTTTAAGTCTTTCCATTTGGTTTATGTCTTCTTGCAAATCATCAGGATGGGTGATTGACATATAATCCTTCTCTTTAATTTCTTCGAGAGTATATCCTAACAATTGACAAATTTTATCATTTGCATCTATAAATTGTCCAGTAATTGTGTTAGTATGGAAAATACCTAAACCAGCATTTTCAAAGATAGACTTAAACAAAAACTCGCTTTTAGTAAGCTTTTTTGTTTGTATTTCTATCAGGTTTTGTAATTCAGATGGACGTTTTAGCAATGTATAAATGAATAATCCACAAAGAAGTGATAGCAAAGCACCAATAATTGATATAGGAAGAAGTTCAAGAAAGTGATTTTCTTTTTTAGATATAATATAAAGTTTCCAATCACCCTCGGGAATATCTACCGTTTTATAGTATTTTTTTGAGAAATTTGATTTATTAGGCAGAAAAAATTCTGTTTCCTTTGTTAGTGGATTTACTTTACTTAATTGAAAATAATAGTTATTCTCTCCAAATGAATCGATTCCAGTTGATTTAATAAAAGTACTGAATCTGATAACTACAGCAGAGAATCCCCAAAATTTTCCTTTTTTGAAAATAGGAAGTCTGCCTACAACGCCAAGACCACCTTGCTTGAGTTCTACTGGTCCCGAAAAATAGATGGTTTTAGATTTAATGGCTTTTAATGCGGCTTTTCTGTGTTTGGGATTGTTTAAAATATCTAAACCAGTAGCTGCTTCGTTTCCCTCAATAGGGTAAGTCATTTTAATTACTCCGCCAGGAACCAGTTGAACTGCATCAATGTTTTTGTAACTATGTATAAGGCTTTCAGCTATACCATTAAAATTTTTTGGTTGACCAGAATCGTCGATAGATAGGGCAAGTGTTATTAATGCAGCGTAATTATTTTTTAAATTTTGCTCAATATTTTTTTTAACAACACCTAATATGTTGTTCATTTCATATCGCTCAGCCTCTTTGATAGTTTGATATCTAAAAGTGACAAGCAAGGATAATAATGCTAACATTGAAAAGAAAACGATACAACCAGAAGCCTTAGGTCGAGCTAAAAACCAAGCTATGAATTGGGTTGTTTTTTTTTCGGAATTCACTTGTTTTCTTTTTTAATAGAAAGTAAATATAATTAAAATCAGGTAATTATATAGAGAAGCAAATTTTGATTATGTTGAAAAGCAAAAAAGTCTGCTCATTGAGCAGACTTTTAATATGTTTTGTGACCTCGACAGAATCATAGATGTAATTTTTTATCTTTATTTTAAAGGTTTTCAGAGTATTGAAGGGAAACAATAAAACAGATAAATTTTAATAGTTCAAAAATTAAATTGGTTAGGAGAAATCGATTTTTTTGTTATTGAGAAGAATTAATTTTAATAATAGATTGCACAATCTCTTATCTTATATTTTTAGGTTGCAACCAATGTTGCAATTTAGATACTTAATTGTTGCAATCTTGAATATACCAATCATTTATTGTATGTCTTTTTTTAATAAATCTACCTTTTTAGATAACGTAGTTGCTTAATTTGTAGGAATTTATCCTTGCAAAAAATCATTAAAATTAATGATTGTGTAATTCGTTTGTTAGCAGTAATATTGCGCCAATTTGAAAACTTTTAGTTAAAAATTAAAATTATTGATTTTCAATACTTTAACAAAAAAACAAAATTTAATATGTTCCAAAACTACTCTTACAAAAAACTACTAGCTGGTTTTTTAGTACTTTTTTTTGCTCCAATGTATTCCCAAGACATCCTTTGGGAA
>CBFHBH010000321.1:0-3128 GCA_965653735.1 uncultured Flavobacterium sp.
TAAACCGAAACTCACGTAGGAAGATATATTGGGAAAATGCAATGGTTTATGCCTTTCATTGGTTTTGATTGGCGCTACCGTAAAATGGGACATGATGAAATTGAAAAGAATCTTTTTGGTCAGACTAACACTAAGGATAAACGAGCTGTTATAAGTGCTGGAGCTAGTTATATTTTACCATTTCTAGCAACGGTTCAAGGAGAAGTATTTAGTGATGGTAATGTGCGTTTTCAATTGATGCGTGAAGATATTCCTATATCAAAACGTTTGCGCATGGCTTTCATGGTTAATACTGATAAAGAATATATGGGAGGGTTTAAATACATCCTTAACCGTTATTCTGCCTTATCAACACATTATGATAGTGATATGGGATTAGGACTAGGATTGACTTTGAATTATTAAACAAAAAAGCCCTGAAATTTCAGGGCTTTTTTTATAATTTAATTATTTTATAAATCATTGATTTATCTATCCAATTTATTTTAACGAAATATATTCCAGATTCAAATTTAGAAAAATCTAAATTGGAAGTATTCTCATTTTTTGTAACTACTTTACCAGTCATATCTAAAATCTCAACACTTTGATAATCTGAATACGAAGTTGAAATAGTTAGGTAATCTTGTACAGGGTTTGGATATAGTTGAATATCTTTTTTAGTAATAAAACTATCAGTGTTTAAAGTCACAGTATTATCTAAATAATCAGCAATTCCATTTGTGTTAGTATCATCATCCAATGGTGAACCGTTAAGGTTGTAATCTTCATTGATTGTTAAAACACCATCACCATCATCATCATCATCTCTGAAATTTAAAATTCCATCTGAGTCAATGTCATCATTATGCAATATATTATCATTGTTTAAATCTTCAAATTCATTTAAAATAGAATCATTATCGAAATCAAGATTTGTTTTAACAGGAGTTAAGTACACGCTATTAAAATGATAATTTAAAGTTGCTTGGTCATAACTTGTGCCAGTTCCACTATAGGTTAATTTTAAAAAACATTCTTGAGAATTAATTATTTGATTTGTATAAGTGCTTCCAAGCGCATTAGTATTGTTATTAAAATCGGTTTGTGTTGGAAATAAAGTACGATTGTATCCTGAAAGATCAAATCCCAATGTCATAGCTTCATTCACAATAATTGTATTAATGTAGTAATTAATGTCAAATGTGACATAGCCATCATTATTATTATCGATTACATAATAAAATGTAATACCCGGAGGAGCTGGAGGAGTAAGTTGTTGTCCTATTACATTATTTAACGAAAATAGTAATGTTAGTAGAGTAATTATTTTTCTCATTCTATTGTTTGTTTTGTTTGGGGCGTCTTGTTTTTATTTTTTTCAAAAATACATTTTTAGCCCATTATATTATACTAAATCATGAGAAAAAAGTTACAAGTTGAATTTGTAGATTAATCTTATGTGTTTTGAATGCTAAATAATTGACGGTTAGAAAAAAAGCCCTGAAATTTCAGGGCTTTTTACTATTAGTTTGTTAAATCATCGTCGGTTAATTTATCATCTACAATTTTATTATTGTGAAGCTGAACCGGATTCTTCGATTTTTTCATTCGTAAGTTCAAGAATTCCACAAACAATGAGAAGAAAATTGCAAAGTATAAGTATCCTTTCGGTATGCTGTGTACTTCTGTTGAACCTAACACTTTCAAGTCAGCTAAGTGAGCACCTTCGGCTAATAACATCACACCAATTAATATCAAGAATGATAAACCTAAAATTTGAATTGTAGGATGCTCGTTAACAAATTTAGAAACCGGACCAGCAAATATCAGCATGATAATAATTGAGATAATAATTGCACCTACCATAATTTCTAAAGCGCCAGCAGGACCAAAACCAACTGGAGGTTCAGCTGAACTTACTAATCCTACAGCAGTTAAAATACTATCAAAAGAGAACACAATGTTTAATAATGCAATTTGAATAACTGCTCCAGTTAATGAGTTGCTTGCTTTTCCAGAACTAGCTTCTTCTTCACCTTCTAACTTATGATGTATTTCGGTAACCGATTTATAAAGTAAAAATAAACCACCACCAAAAACAATCAAACTCTGTCCAGAAATTCCGCCCGACATAAAGCCCCAATCAAAATCAAAGAATGAATCCTGTAAACTCATGACCCATGTAATTCCAAAAAGAAGAATAATTCTAAAAGCCATTGCTAATAATAATCCTATTCTTCTGGCTTTTGGCTGATCTTCAGCTTTTAATTTTCCAGATACAATCGATAAGAATACAATGTTATCAATACCTAAAATGATTTCTAAAAAGGTTAAAGTCAGTAATGCAATCCATGCATCAGGGTTCATTAATGTTTCCATTCTGTTTAATTATGTTTACAGGAGTTATACGTGTCTAATTGGTTTTTGTTACAGTTCCTTTTTCTTTTTTTGCCTCACCAACAAAGGAATATTCAAACTGATATTGGTTTCCTTTGGTACTCAGTATTTTAATGTTTATAGCTTTTTTCTCCTGCATATTTTTAGGATGTAACTTTTGTAAAACATATTCACAATCATTTATCCAACGAACACTAGCCGTATCCGTTCTTCCATTAAATGTTTCGATTTGCAATGAATCATTTCGCTCAAAAACCGAAGTCATTTTTTTTCCTTCGATTTCCTGAGTAAATTCAAATTTCCCGCTTTTAAAATCTTTACAGTTATGTTCTTGTTCATAACAAGATACTAGTGAGAGACCAAGCAATACAATTATTTTTTTACTCACAGTTTTATAATTTTTTTTGTGTTCGTGAATCTTCGATTTCATTTTTTAGTAGCTCTATCCTGCTATCCGCTATATCTTTTAAAAGGACATTGAGGTTCTCGAAATGTCCTTCTAAAAGGATGCCGCTTCTATCAGGGCTATGTGATTAAATATATAATTATATAAATAATAAAAAGACAAGCAACGATTTGTATTAAATAGAAAAACCATTGATTCCTTTTTTTATGTATATCTGATTGTTCTTCAGAAAGATTTGTTGAGCAAAATTTTATTAAAATCCACCATAAAAATCCGCCAGCAAGATTATAAAAACCAGACATTAATTATTTCAATTTATTCAATTCATCGTCCGTAAAATTGC
>CBFHBH010000322.1:0-3120 GCA_965653735.1 uncultured Flavobacterium sp.
ATAAAATTTTCGCTGCTTATGGTTTAACAAAACTTAAAGATCAAGAAACTACCAAATCTGATGACCGTTTTGAATTTACTTCTTTATTGGGTAAAAAAGCATCGGGATATTGGTATTATTCAGCGTTTTTAAATTTTAAAACGCAAATGGATACTGGTTTCAAAAAAGTAGCTTTTACAAACGATAACGATACACCACTTATTACTACTGATGATTTTGCTGATACACAAAATGTAACTATATCGCATTTTTTCTCTCCAGCATATTTACAAGTGGGTCCTGGAATGCTTTGGAAAAAATCAGATAATCTAAAAGTAAATATTGCTCCAGCCACCTCACGTTTTATTTTTGTACATAATCATTTTACAGAGTTTGGTTCTGCATTTGGTGTTGATCAAGGAAAAAACTTCAGATTTGAATTTGGTGCTGCTTTAAATGGTTACTATAAATTCAATGTGATGGAAAACGTTTCTATGGAAAACATATTGAATTTGTATTCTAACTATTTAGAAAAACCACAAAATGTAGATATCGATTATCAAATGAATTTGGTTATGAAAATCAATAAATATCTTTCAACAAATCTTTCATTCCAAGCAATTTATGACGATAATGCGGTTGGAGCATTCCAAATCAGAGAAGTTTTTGGTCTAGGATTTAATTACGGATTTTAATAAGGAGCTATTTCCTGCTTTCGCCAGTCGCTTTTTCTTTTATGGTGGTTGAGGTACTCGTAATCAACATAAAAGAAAAGAGCTTCAACAATGGCTCAATCAGGGCTATAAAAAAAGCTGCCTTCGAGTACCTCAGACAGCTTTTTTAGTTTATTCTTTTTCAACAGCATCCTTATAATCTGGATACAAGAAATTGTTGTAAGGAAATCTTGTGATATGAATTTTACGAACAGCTTCATAAACTTTCTCGCGCAATTCTTCAAAATTATGCTTTTCAGTGGCCGATATAAATAACGTGTTATTTTCTCCCAATTTGCTCATCCAAGTGTTTTGCCATTCAGCAAGAGTGTAGTGCTTGGTTGTTTTTTCGGTCATTAAATCATCAGGTTCAATTGTAAGATGCGTATAAGCATCTATTTTATTAAAAACCATGATTGTTGGTTTGTCAGCACTTTTAATATCCTGTAAAATTTGATTTACAGATTCGATATGATCTTCAAATTCTGGATGCGAAATATCTACTACGTGAAGTAATAAATCGGCTTCACGCACTTCGTCAAGAGTACTTTTAAAAGATTCAACCAACTGAGTAGGTAACTTTCTAATGAAACCAACTGTATCTGAAAGTAAAAAAGGTAAATTTTTAATTACCACTTTTCTGACAGTCGTGTCTAACGTAGCAAATAATTTATTTTCTACAAAAACCTCACTTTTTCCAACAGCATTCATCAAAGTAGATTTACCAACATTTGTATAACCAACTAAAGCAACACGAACCATAGCACCACGATTACTTCTTTGTACTGCCATTTGCTTATCGATAACTTTAATTTTATCTTTTAGTAAAGCAATACGATCACGAACAATACGACGGTCAGTTTCAATTTCTGTTTCACCAGGACCACGCAAACCAATACCTCCTCGCTGACGCTCTAAGTGAGTCCACATTCCAGTTAATCGCGGTAGTAAATATTGACATTGTGCTAATTCAACTTGAGTTCTTGCATATGATGTTTCGGCTCTTTGTGCAAAAATGTCTAGTATTAAGTTAGTTCTGTCTAAAACTTTGCAATCAAGTTCTCTTGTTATGTTTTTTTGTTGCGCAGGAGTTAACTCGTCATCAAAAATGACAGTTTTAACATCATTGTCTTTAATATAATACTTAATGTCTTCAAGTTTTCCCGTACCCACAAAAGTTTTTGGGTTAGGTTTGTCCATTTTTTGAGAAAATCTTTTTACCACTTCACCTCCTGCTGTAAAAGTTAGAAATTCCAACTCATCAAGATACTCATTTAGTTTTTCTTCTGATTGAAGTTGGGTTATAATACCAACAATAACCGTTTTTTCGAAATTTATTTTTTCCTTCTCTAACATATTAAAAATAAAACACAAAACTAACAAAATGTAAGGAGGTTATTATTTTATATTCATTAAAAATATGCATTTCGTCGAAAAAAAATGACATTATGTTAAAATTCGTTATTAAATTGTTAATTTTTTTTACATTTGGAAATTATACACACTCGTTAACCGAAACTTTATAAACTATGAAAAAAATTACTTTGTGCTTTTTCATGCTAATTCTTCCTTTATTAGGGTTTTCCCAAATAACCGAAGGATTTGAAGGAGCAACCTTCCCGCCAACTACTCCCGGGAACTGGGCTGTTATGAATAACGGCGTAGGAACAGGGATAGATTGGGCGGAAACTACAAATGCGGCATTTGTTCATACTGGAACAAAAGCTGCGATTATTGATCGAGAAAATATCGGTGCTGGGAACACCTCTCAGGACTGGTTGATAACTCCTCAGGTAACATTGCCAGCAAATGGACAATTGAGATTTTGGACTAGACAAACACTTACAGGGAACAATGGGTCCACTTATGAGATAAGAGTGTCTACAAACGCATCTCAAACAAATCAAGCGGCTTTTACAACTGTACAAAGTTGGACAGAAACTACTTTAAATACGACATTTAACGTATACGAAGAAAAGTTAGTAAGTTTATCTGGATATCCAGCAGGAACACAGGTTTATATAGCCTTTGTTAAAATAAACACTCAGCCGTCTACAGCTACAACAGGTGATAGATGGATTATCGATGATATTAACTTAGTTCAGCAATGTTTGGATCCGTCAATTTTAACAGCTACTGTGACAGGTCCAACTTCAGCAACTTTGGGTTGGACAAATAACGGATCTGCTACTTTGTGGGACATTTATTATAACTTACAACCAGATCCAACGGTGCCAGATGTTTCAACAACACCGTCTTTTAATGACGTTAATACTACTTCTTATGCTGCAAATGGTGTTTTTTCACCTGGTACTTCTTATAAGTTTTGGGTAAGAGCTCAGTGTTCTGGTGGCGTAGTGAGTAATTGGGTAGGGCCATTTAATTTTACGACAAGTCCAGCAGGTTCTATATGTTCTTCACCAATTTT
>CBFHBH010000323.1:0-3119 GCA_965653735.1 uncultured Flavobacterium sp.
GTATTTTTCTTTTTCTCTAAATCTAAGGCAAGGCAAGGATAATCTCCTTGTTCTTTGCTATAAATTTTTAGTGCATCCATTTGTGCCAAAGTAAAATCAGTCAGCGGTGCTTCGCTAGCACCTACCAAAAATTTTGTAGCCATTCCCGACTGCAACCATGCTACAGCATTTAAAATAGCATGCAAAGCTGTAGAACAAGTTATAGAATGTGAGATAGCCAATCCTTTGCTCTTCAAATCATGGGCAACCCAGGATGAAATATTTCCTAAAGTAGTGGTGGGCGATGTTAAAGTAGCTGTTTTACCTGTTTCTATAAATTCTTTATGATGACTGTCAAATGACTGAGTTGCTCCACGAGATGATCCAATATTAATACCGAAGTTTTCTCCAGAGTCCCATCCAGCCATTTTTACTGATTCTCTCGATGCCAAAATAGCCATCAAAACCGTTTCATCTAAAGCTTTATACTTTGAATCTGAATTTCGCAACTGATTTAATTCGGTTTTTACTTCTTGCGGAATTTGCGCCACAGGTTTACACTGTCCATTAAATTCTTTATAGTCAATAAAAGATTTATCGGATAAATAATTGTTCCAAATCTCATCAGGAGCTTTTCCTAATGCCGATAAAGAACTCAAAGAAGTTATGGCAATTTTTTGTTTCAAACCAGTGGATTTTAGTTACAAAGGTCGCAAAGGTTTTGCAAAGTACCCAAAGAAAACTATACTATTTCCAAAGCTTTTTCGATGGTTTGATATACTTTATTCAATTGCTCTTGAGTAATAATATAAGGTGGTAAAATATAAACAATATTCCCTACAGGTCGCAAAATAATTCCGTTTTCGATAAAGAAATTATACAGTTTATTACGCAAATTTCCATAATAACTTTCCTGTCCCTCAGTCTTAATTTCTAAAGCAAAAATAACTCCCAACACTCTAGTGGTTTTTACCTTAGGATGTTCTTTTATTTTTTGTTGAAATGCTAAATGTGACTCATGAATTTGCTTTATATTTTCTTGGATCTTATCATTTTCTAGCAACTCAATACTCGCTAAAGCCGCAGCACAACCTGTTGGATTAGCTGTAAAGGTGTGCCCATGAAATAATGCCTTATTGACATCGTCACTATAAAATCCATCAAAAATTTCCTGAGTAAAAGTGGTAATTGCCATAGGAATAGTTCCACCAGTTAAAGCTTTTGACAAGCACATCATATCTGGTTTTTGAGTCAAATAATTACAAGCAAACGTTTTACCTGTTTTTCCAAATCCAGTCATCACTTCATCGGCAATTGCAAAAACCTGATGTTTTTTACAAATTGCAATCAATTTATCTAATGCAGAAGGTTGATACATCACCATTCCGGCCGCACCCAATATCAACGGTTCAAAAATAAAAGCAGCAAAATCATTAGATTGCAATAAACTCTCTAATTGAATTAAAACTTCCTCTTCATTTTCTGCAGTTGGAACTGGTATTCTTACTACTTCGAGCAATGAACCTTGAAAAGCTTCGGTAAAAAATGAAATTCCACTGGCAGCCATCGCACCAAAAGTATCACCATGGAAAGCATCTTCAAAAGCGATTATTTTTGTTCTTCTTTCATCTTTATTATAGAAAAACTGCAAAGCCGTTTTAATTGCAATTTCTACAGCTGTTGAACCGTTATCAGAATAAAAAACCTTTTTTTGATTAGATGGCAATATAGACAAGACTTTCTCAGACAGTTCTACAGCTTTATTATGTGTAAAACCTCCAAACAGGACATGTTCTAAAGTAGTTAACTGTTTGTAGATGGCTTCGGCAATAATTTCGTTAGAATGTCCAAAAGGATTCACCCACCATGAAGCAATTGCATCAATATATTCTTTTCCATTTTCGTCCCACAATAAGGAGTCTTTTCCTTTAACAATGGCAGGAAAATCAGCAGCCGTTTTATGTTGAGTATAAGGATGCCAATTGTATAGTTTGTCTTTTTGAGATAAGTTCATGATTTTTTGATTATAGATGATAGACTAAGAGATGAAAGACAAAAGAACTCTATTGTCTATCTGTCTCTTATCTTTTATCTTTAAAGATTTAATAGGTTTTCTTTAAATTTTTCGGCATAATACCTTACTACATTTTGATCAAAATAAGGTTCATTATCTATACGTCCAATCATTTCTAAACCTGTTTTCTTCAAAATAATTTCTTCCGTTGAAGGGTACTCATCACCGCTAAAAATGATTCCAGCAATATTACAACCTCTACTTTTCAGAGCTTCAATGGTTAATAATGTATGATTGATACTACCTAGATAGTGTCTTGAAACTACAATTACTTTATAATCTGGCTTGATTAAGTCAATAACACAATCATTTTCATTTAAGGGAACAAAAACACCTCCCGCTCCTTCAATTACTAAATGATTTTTAGTTTTAGGTTCTTGAATTTGTTTTAAATCAATTACAACATCATCTATTTTTGCAGCCAAATGAGGACTGGCAGGCGTTTGCAATGCATAAGCATTGTCAAAAATAGCTGTCCTAGTGTTTGAAAGATATCTTTTAATTTTATGAGAATCTGAATTGTCTAAATCTCCAGCTTGTACAGGTTTCCAATAATCTGCTTCTAAAGCTTCTGTAATAATAGCAGAAGTAACCGTTTTACCAACATCAGTGCCAATACCTGTTACGAATAATTTCATATGTAAATTTTATGCAAAAATAAAAAACCCATCATAAAGATGGGCTCCAATTTATTCTTTTAATTCGTCGATTACTTTTCGGATTTCTTTGGCGTATTTACCATAAAAATAATTCACCCACCATTCAGTAATAAAACCTACCGATATCATTACTCCAACAAACATCCCAAACAGTCCTCCCAAAATAAAATCTCCTGATTTTTTATTCAAAATCACATCTGTAATTTCCTGAGAATTATCTTTTAAAATAATCATCGCAGCGAAAGCTAAGGCAAAAGGCATAACGGAATACGTAAAAGATTTGTACATCTCCATATTCAATCGAATATCAAAATACGTATCATATAAATTATCTTTGGTGTTCGTATTTGCGACATTCAATCGTTTGTAAAACAAAAATAGTTTGGCTAAAAAATAACCACAAATCA
>CBFHBH010000324.1:0-3110 GCA_965653735.1 uncultured Flavobacterium sp.
CGCCAGCCATAATTTAAACCACTTTCAGATGCTGTTGCTCTGTTAACTTCTTCGTATTGATTTTGTCCTACATCAGCAATCCATAAATCACCAGTTTGTCTATCAAAAGAGAACTTCCAAGGATTTCGTAAACCAATTGCCCAAATCTCATCAGCACCAGCAATTCCTACATATGGATTAGTAGGTGGAATTCCGTATGGAGTTCCAGAATTAACATCTATTCGAAGCATTTTTCCTAGTAACTCATTGATGTTTTGAGCTCTATTTCCTGGGTCTCCACCGCTTCCACCATCTCCCATACCAATGTATAAATAACCATCAGGACCAAATTTTAAAGTTCCACCATTATGATTTGAAAAAGGTTGAGTGATAGTAAGTAAAATTGTTCCAGTTGTATTTGCAAGATTAGGATTGCCAGAATCAACAGAATAACGAGCGATTACAGTATTACCACTTGTATTAGTATAGTTTATATAAAATAAACCATTTGTGCTGTAATTAGGATGAAAGGCAAGGCCAAGTAAACCTTGTTCACCACTTTGATTGGTAAGTGAAGTAATATTTAGAAAGGGTGTAGGGTTTATTGTACCATTGCTATTTAAAATTCTAATTAATCCATCCTGTTCTACAACAAATAATCTGCTATCACCACAATTTTCAATATCTACAGGAGAGGCAAATCCAGTTCCAAAACTTTGTAGCAATAGTGCCAGTTTGTGATTTACTTTCAAATTGTATAAAAATTAAGGCAATAAGTAGGTATAAAAATCTCATGGTTGTAATTGTTTGATTGTTATAAAGTTATAAAAAAACCCGACATAAAAGTCGGGAAATTCTTATAAAATCAAATTATTTTTCTACTGAGTAGCCTTTTGTTTTAGCAAAGCCAATGATAGAGGTGTTTATGGCATTTCCTAGATCGTCTTGAGATTTTGTTTTCTTCATTTCGGTAATTTCTTTCTGAAGAACTTCACGTTCTTTTGATTTTTTATCTACATATACCTGAATTTCTTCCTTCGATTTGTTTTGCAACTCTTTAGGTAATTCTTCTTTTCTTAGTTTAGCAACTACATCTTTGTCTTTTTTAGCTCTGTCAACTAAATCCCAACTGTCATTTTTATATACTGCTTTCGATTTACTCACAGCCCTTTCAGCATAATTAGCCGAAGAAACTCCTTTTGCGTTAGAATCTTGTGTTGCTTGATTCATTTTCTTTTCATAACCCATACTTCCATAACCTATATAGGTGTCATTCATAAGAACATTACATTCTGAAATTCTAACATCATAAGGAGTTACTATGTAATGAACCGCTCTATTAGAATCTATGTTAAAGTATTTTCCTTTACCTGCATCGGCACCATCTCTCCAAAATGTTCTAATTCCTTCCATTTGAT
Organism: uncultured Flavobacterium sp.; assembly: GCA_965653735.1. GTDB lineage: Bacteria > Bacteroidota > Bacteroidia > Flavobacteriales > Flavobacteriaceae > Flavobacterium. The sequence goes on from CBFHBH010000324.1 coordinate 1,398, forward strand.
CTCCACAGAAAATAGTGTTTATATAAATATCATTTCGTAAGGCATCACTTATGGCTTCTTTGTAATTTACATTACCTTGATTGAAAGATTCGTTTCCAGCAATGTAAATCAATTTCATATTGTTATTGTCTTTGCCCCAAGATAATTGTCGTGTAGCATCTGATATCACTGCGCCACAGTATTCTGAACCTCCATTGGTACGCAATGAAAATAATTTTTCTGAAATTAAATCCAAATCGGTAGTTAAGGGTGCAACTTGTCTGATGTAATTGGATTGAGCCGAAAGTCCATCGTTTCCATATTCGTATAAGCCGATTTCAATATCTGGTGTTTTTCCATTGTATTTTAAAGTTGTTAATGTGTTTACAATATTCCATAGACGGGATTTAGCTTGTTCTATCAATCCGTCCATACTGTTTGATGTATCTAGTAAAAGAGCTACTTGAATTTTTGTAGTTTCGTTTGCAACCTCTGTTTTTTTAGGTTCTTTTGGTTTTGCAGTTGATGAATTACAAGATGCAAATGATAATGAAGTTGCTAATAATGAAGCTGATAATATAAGTTGAGTTTTCATGAGTGTATATTTTTAAAGTTATTATTGAAAGCTTTTAATGTCGTTTTCTATCGTTAAAATAAGTAGGCTAGTTGCAGTACAGAATACTGGACTTGTAATGCAATGATGCCCATTCCAGCTGCCGTTGTCATTTTGGATTTTTATCATTTTTCCACTTACATTATCGTACCAATTTTTCCAATCGTCGTCTTTTTTAACCATCATAGACTCTCCGGTTTGTAAGAAGCTTAAAAATTCTTCACCGCCGTTATTTCCAAAACCACTCATAACATTGTCATCCATCGCTTGTCTTTTTGCTGCTTTGTACACTTTGGTTGCTACATCATATGAAGAAGCTTTTTCTTTCGAAACACCTATTTTTTCAAGGTTTTCTTTATTCAAGACCGCTTTTTTGTCAATTTTTCCTGAAGCTTTTGCATTTTCAAGTAAATCTTCTGCTTCTTTTGCTTCAGCAGCACTTCCTCTAACTGAGCTACTTACTGCGTACAACATGACACCGGCTCCATCTTCGGTTTTTGCTGTATTACTTTCTGTATCGTAATTGTCTTTTTGGTATTTTCTTGCAGCATCTATTTTGTCTTTGTTCACTTTAATTTTTTTGTTTTTTGACGCTTGTTCTAAACCTGAATTGGCAAAAGAAGATTGTAATACACCAGCCCAACCAGCTCCTGAAACTTTTCCATTTCCGTCATAGGATTTTTCTATTTTATCGACACATATTTGAATGGCATTTTCAACTCTTTTGGCTAACTTTTGATCATTAATCGTTGGTATGATTTGATTTAGAAATTGTAGTGTTAAAACCGCATCGATATTCTGACCTAGTTTGGTTTGAATTTGTGTACCTCTTATTTGAGTAATAAATTCATTGTCTTTGTTTTTTTCAACCTCATTAAGTAAATATTGAAGAGCATTAGATAATTCTTGTTTGTATTTTCCTGAATTTATTGAATAACCCATACGATATAAAGCCATTGAGGCCATAGCTGTTGTTGCCGGATCAGAACTTACTGCATGTGGATTCATTTCGCCTTGATTAGAATGCGATCCAGCTCCCCATCCACCATCTTGATTTTGTGCTTTGGCCAACCAGTTTTCTCCTTTATCAATGGCAATTTTTACTTTAGCATCTGTTTTAT
>CBFHBH010000325.1:0-3103 GCA_965653735.1 uncultured Flavobacterium sp.
AAAATTCAAAATAATTATATAAATTTGCACCCACATTTGACCAACCTCTGGCGAAAACCGTGAATGTTGCTCGATTTATAATCATAATAATTTATTAAGATGGCAAGTTTATTAGATTTCGTTAACAACGAATTAACTGCAAAAAAAGATTTCCCTGTATTTGGTGCTGGAGATACTATCACAGTATACTACGAAATTAAAGAGGGTGAAAAAACAAGAACTCAGTTCTTTAAAGGGGTAGTTATCCAAAGAAGAGGAACTGGTGCAACTGAAACTTTTACAATCCGTAAAATGTCAGGAGCTGTAGGTGTAGAGCGTATTTTCCCAGTGAACATGCCTGCTTTACAAAAAATCGAATTGAACCAAAGAGGTAAAGTACGTAGAGCTCGTATCTTCTACTTTAGAGATCTTACTGGTAAAAAAGCAAAAATCAAAGAAAGAAGAAGATAATTCACTTTCTGAAATGCATAAAAAAAGCCTCGATAACCTCGAGGCTTTTTTATTTGATAAAAATACTCCCCTAAAATTAGTAATTCCATATTACTACATTATAAAAAAAATCAATCTGGCAAATCACTGTTTTATAATTGCTTTTTAATCTTTTTCAGACTGATTTTCTTATATTTGCTTCGCTCAAAAAAAGAGTTTTTAAACATCATTTATTCATACGAAAAAATACAACGATGACACAAAAATCAAAAATTCATTACACATTAACCGATGAAGCGCCAATGCTGGCAACACATTCGTTTTTACCAATAGTACAAGCTTTTACTGCTCCGGCAAACATAGATATAGAATTAAGAGATATTTCATTAGCAGGAAGAATTTTATCACAATTCCCTGAATATTTAAAAGAAGATCAAAAAGTTGCTGATAATTTAGCCGAATTAGGACAATTAGCAACAACTCCAGAAGCAAACATTATTAAGTTACCTAATATTTCGGCATCGATTGTTCAATTAAAAGAAGCAATTGCCGAACTACAATCTCATGGTTTTGCTATTCCAAACTTTCCAGAAGAGCCACAAAATGACGAAGAAAAAAACATCAAAGCCAAATATTCAAGAGTATTAGGCTCTGCAGTAAATCCAGTTTTACGTGAAGGAAATTCAGACCGTCGCGCTCCTAAGGCTGTTAAAAATTACGCAAAAGAAAACCCTCATAAAATGGGTGTTTGGGCTTCAGACAGCAAAACATCAGTAGCTCACATGAATACTGGTGACTTTTACGGAACAGAAAATTCAATTACTGTTGAAAAAGAAAGTAAATTCAGAATTGTTTTTGCAGGAAATGATGGTTCTACAAAAGTTTTAAAAGACTTTTCAGGATTAAAAGCGGGTGAAGTTATAGATTCATCTGTGATGAGCTTATCAGCATTAAAATCTTTTGTAAAAGAAGCTATTGCCCAAGCAAAAGAAAAAGATGTATTGCTTTCGGCTCACTTAAAAGCAACAATGATGAAAGTTTCTGATCCTATCATTTTTGGCGCTATCGTAGAAACTTTCTTTTCAGATATTTTCATTAAATATGCTGATTTATTCAAATCTTTAGATATCAATCCTAACAATGGTTTACAAGATTTATACGAGAAATTAGCTGGAAATGCTCAAGAAGCTGAAGTTAAAGCTGCAATTGATGCTGCTTTAGCCAATGGACCTCGTGTAGCGATGGTAAATTCAGATAAAGGAATTACTAACTTCCATGTTTCTTCAGATGTTATTGTTGATGCTTCTATGGCTGCATTAGCACGTAGTGGAGGTAAAATGTGGAATACTGAAGGTAAAGAAGAAGATACTGTTTGTATTATTCCAGACCGTACGTATGCTGGATTTTATCAAGCCGTAGTTGATGACATGATTGCAAACGGTGCTTTAGACCCAAAAACTATGGGAACTGTTCCTAATGTAGGTTTGATGGCTCAAAAAGCAGAAGAATATGGTTCACATGACAAAACTTTCCAAGCTGATGCAGCTGGTACTATAAAAGTAGAAGATGAAAACGGTAACGTTTTATTATCACAAACTGTTGAAGCTGGTGATATTTTCAGAATGTGTCAAACGAAAGATGCTCCTATTCAAGACTGGGTTAAACTAGCTGTAACAAGAGCTCGTTTATCTAATACACCTGCAATTTTCTGGCTAGATAAGGGTCGTGCTCACGATAGAGAAATGATTAAAAAAGTAGAGAAATACTTAAAAGATTTCGATACTACTGGTTTAGACATTCGCATCATGGACGTTAAAGATGCAATGACTGAAACTTTAAAAAGAATTCGTGAAGGAAAAGATACTATATCAGTTTCAGGAAACGTTTTACGTGACTACTTAACAGACTTATTCCCAATTTTAGAATTAGGAACTTCGGCAAAAATGTTATCTATTGTTCCATTAATGAATGGTGGTGGATTGTTTGAAACTGGCGCTGGTGGATCAGCTCCTAAACATGTTGAGCAATTTGTTGAAGAAGGGTATTTACGTTGGGATTCATTAGGTGAATTCTTAGCTTTACAAGCTTCTTTAGAACATCTAGCACAAACACAAAATAATACAAAAGCACAAATTTTAGCAGATACTTTAGATGAAGCTAATGCTAAATTTTTAGCAAATGATAAATCCCCAGCTCGTAAAGTAGGTCAAATCGACAATAGAGGTTCTCACTTCTATTTAGCGTTATACTGGGCACAGGCTCTAGCAAACCAAACAAAAGATACTGAATTACAAACAAAATTTGGTCCTATTGCTCAAGAAATGAGTGCTAACGAAGCAAAAATTGATACTGAATTAATTAGTGCTCAAGGAAAACCTCAAAACATTGGTGGCTACTATCAGCCTTCTGAAAGTGCAACTACAAATGCAATGAGACCTAGCCAAACATTAAATACAATTTTAGCTAAATTAAGTTAAGACATTAACTTTTATATTATAAAAAAACCACGCTTTAGGCGTGGTTTTTTTATAAACATATTGCAATTATGGTTATCTCTTTAACGAGAAGTGAGATCTAAATACTTTTTCAGTGTTGTTTTCACTAAATTTTACGGTAAACCAATAATCAGTTGAAGGCAAATCTCTTCCATTAAAAGTTCCATCCCATCCTTGAG
>CBFHBH010000326.1:0-3068 GCA_965653735.1 uncultured Flavobacterium sp.
TACAATAGGAAAAGTCTTTAAAGGACGTTTCCCAAATTTTTTATGAATATCTAATATAAGTGTTTTATCAATTCCTGGAAAAGCTCCCCATTCTTCAGGCTCGCGACAGCATTCTGTAGAGTAATTCCCTCCAGTAAGTACATATTTTATTTTATGTTTTTTAGCAAACTTATATAAAGAGGAGAAAAAAGCAACATCTTGAGGCATATCCTGATCAACAATTTGTGACTTTAAGAAAGCTACTTGCAAATCTTTCATTTCTTCCCAATTGATTACATCTGTGTAAAGCTCTACGCCTAGGCCATGTATTAATTTTTCGATGTTACCTACAGCTTTATCTGTATTCCATCCAGCATCAACATGATACAATAATGGACGTAATCCCATAATTTCTTTGGCTACATAGGCACAATAAGAACTATCTAAACCTCCACTAAGTCCAATTATACAATCAAAATCACGGTTTTTACCATCATTTTTAATTTTATCCGCAACCTTCATTAATTCAGCATATCCTTTTTCATCAGTATGCCAATTAGGCTTTATAGTTTCTATGAAATTTGTATAGTAGTCACTTTCCCCCTTTTCATTAAATGTAATATTAGGGTCTGTCGTATCCATAATGGTTTTGGTACAAATTTGATATGGCCTATTATTCATGTTATGTATTAAATTTTAATGTATTCTCTATTAAGTGATTCCAATCAAGGTATTTGTCTCTCGTCTTTTTTGATGCTTCTTTCATTTTACTATACTCTTCATGATTAGAAACGACACTTTTTATATGTTTTTTTAAATTCTCTTTTGTTATTTCATTAGGCTTCATTTCTATTATTGCGCCAAATTCATTGATATAATCAAGAGATTGTCCTCCAAAGTCCCCAATTATTAATGGAAGTTCTGATGCTATTGCTTGAAGCCAAACAATAGATTGACTTGCTGGAAAGACTGCCAAATCAGAAGCTGATAAATACTCATATACCTCTCTATTATTTACCCAACCTGAGAAATGTATGTTTTTATTATTGGCCGCAATAGCAAGTAATTTTTCTTTATACTTTAAGTTGTTAGCATCTGAATCGCCTACTACCACTAAATGAAGATCTGGGTTATTCATTTCATTGAATGCTTCTAACAAAATGTCAATTCTTTTCAATGGGGTAAATTTTCCTCCAGTGTACAATAACTTTTGATTATCTGTTATTCCAAATTTCTTTCTTATTTCTGTTCTTTTATTACTCTTCTTTATTTCTTCAACAAGATCTATATCAGCCCCTAATGGCAAAATTTCCATTTGCTCTTCCTTAATGCCGTATAAATCTTTTAAAAATGTCTTACTTCCAGGTATAATCGGAAAAAATTTAGACACATAATCTCTTACAGGATCCATGTACATTTTTTTCCTTATTATCTTATGCAAAATATTTATGGACGCCCAGTTATTCCCTGAATTAGTGTAATCTGCATGATAATCCATAATCATTTTAACATGCGGATTCTTTTTTTTGTAATCTAGCATTTCAAGCATATTTGGCATAATGTCATGAACATAAAGCAAATCTGGCTTAAACTCTTCAACTATAGGTGTAATATTGATGTATTTTTTAATTTTCCCAAGAATATTAAATTTAAAAGGTAACTTAATAATCTTGGCACCATGATCATAATAGACTTTTTTAGGTTTTTTATTGTCATGAATATTATTATAATAATCAAAAACCGATTCATAAGTAGATGTAATTACAGTAACATCGTGACCATGCTTTTTATAGTATTTCACTAGCAAATTCTCCTGATATTCAAGAGTTTCGTTATAGAATTCACAAAGCATTAAAATTTTCATACTACTTAGCGTTAATTGAATTTTTAAAATTATGTAAAAGTAACATAAAAAAGACCAACCCTCCAGAAATTAAGGTGGTAAAAATAGATACATTCATTAAAGCTATACATGAATTAGCTATTAAAAGCACAGCTAGAATTAATGTGTTTTTGTTTACAACTGAGTCAAACAAAAAGAATATTAAAGAACAAAAGAGTGCAATAATAGGAACACCTATCAAACCGATGGATGCAACACCATCTGTTAAAAAAAAAGTAGCATTTGCATTATAGTTATCTATATTAGCAAAGTTTGTACCAATAACAACACCAAGTTGTTGATCACCATAAGGGTAATCTATAAATTTATTTATTACTGAAATATGACTAAAATTAGTAACCTCATGTGTTTTAAAAAAATCATTATAATAGATAGACATTACAGAGCTTGTATATACTGTCCTTAACAAAAGTATCCCAGCTAATTGAAAACCTAAAACCTGAATTATACCATCAGTAGTTTGAGAATAAATTAATGCGAATGTTGGTATTGTAAGATAAATTAAAAAAAGGGTTATTTTTTTTTGCGATTTGGCTTTAAATAGTTTGTAAATTAGAATTGTAAACAAAATAGCAAACAAAAATTGCTTGTTAGCCATAGTCATGTATAATAAAATTAATCCTCCTGAACCTATATATAATTTAATTTTATCTTTATTTACAAGTCCAACTGCAATTAAAAAAGGAAATAAAGCATTTCCTAACCACATTATAAAGTGTCCTGCAATAGCCGATTGATTTTGTATTTTTTGACCTAAAAACCGTGTATCATAAACAGCTTCTGATGAAAATAAATCGGCAAAAGATAAATTATCTCTAAAAAGATACAAAATGAATGCAAGCATAAAAAATGTAATCAGGTAGTAAAATAACCAGAATTTTTTAATTGATATATTCCTTTCTTTGAATCTAATCAGTTTAAGTCTATATGAAATTCCTAAAAGCAAAAAACCGATGAAATATGATAGACTTATCCAAAATCGTTCTTCGGTTTCAAATTTAGCATCTAGCCCTGAACCTATGACCATGGGTATGTAAGTCAAAAAATATAATATCCAATAGGCAAACATGCTAGGTCTTACAATTTTTAATGGCATTCTAAAGACTGGTGCCAAACAAAATAAGACCACCATTAGCATAACATCAACATCCAGTTCTTTATATTCTAACCCAAAATATCCCCACCA
>CBFHBH010000327.1:0-3062 GCA_965653735.1 uncultured Flavobacterium sp.
CTTTAATCATCACAAGCATTTTATCGGTAATCATTTGGTAAATCTCAGCAGTCGTAACCGCTTTATTTAAGCCAGTATTTTCTTCGTCTGTCACTTCCTCAAAATGCAATCCATTAAGCATTGATTTTGGAGCTATTTCAAAAACATTTTCTTTGATAGTTATACGGAAAGAATCACTTTCATCATTAGATAAAACATTTAATATTCTTGCATAAATGTGCGATTGTTCTTCCTGTAATGATAAATCAGCAAGGTTTTCAAGTTCCTTACGACTTACCGTTTTGTTGTGTAGTGAGTTAATTTGTTGCGCTAAATTCATTTTTACCCAATTAAAAAGTTTTGTCCTGCAAACTGAATATTTGCCGTGATAGATACTTTGTTGTAATCGAAATTCAATTCCATGTTGTTAAAGTCAACAATTTCAGGAACAAGATTAACTAATACGTTAAGAGGTATTTCTGCATGAATGTTTGAAAAAACAACCTGATTTGAAGCTGGTATATTTACCTCACTAACATTTACAGGAATATTTGCAATCAATATTCCTTTGTAGAAGAAATTAACTGAGGTTAGTTTTGTGAACCAAACCGACAAACTTATAGATTCCGTTGTGGTGTTTGTAATAAGTAAATCAAAATCAAGCTTCAGCTTTAACCCGCCATTCATAATATTTAACCAGTCGCCAGTTGTGCCAACGTTGCGAATGTTTCTAACAGAAATTAACATTCCGTCAAAGATTCGACGTGCTTTTTTGTATTGTACATAACTCCAAAGAGCAAGACCGCCAACAAGGGCAATACCTCCGTATATTAATGTTTTTTTTACTGCTGGTTTCATCTTAAAATAAATTAGTTGGGTCAATTAATTTTCCTAAAGAATTGTACACTTCAAAATGTACGTGATTTGTCATTGTAGAACCATATTTAGCAGCTATGTTTTGTGCAACACCAATAACTTGACCCGCTTTTACAGTTACACCTGCTGTAACCGTTGGTGTTAAATAAAAAATCTTGATTGTGTAATCTTTGTTTTTAATTTCAATTCCTGTATAACTCAAATCACCACTATACGGAAAAGGAAAGCGAGTAACAACCCCTGAAATAGGTGATTTTATTTGTTGATTTGGCAATGCAATTATATCAATGCCTTTGTGGTCTCTGTCTCCACGAGATGCACCAAAAGAACCGCAACCGAAAGGGTCGCAACCTCTTATTTTTTGATTATTTGTAATGTTTGCAAATGCTTTTTTTGTTCCCATAAGTAGAAAAATTAATAGTGATGCTCCAGCAATAATGATATGTTTACTTTTAATTATCACAAAGCCAATTTTTTACAAATCCAAATAATACAAGCAACAGTATAGCAACCTCCCAACCAAGCTAAAATTTGTACCCATTTAGGTATGTATTTTACTGGGATTTCTTTAACTTCTTTATCATTGGTTTTATCTATAAGATTGTTTAATAATTGTATTTTTTCGTCGATACTTTCAGAAATTTTGCCGTAAGCAACCAACCTTTTATTTATTTCGTCGTAATAAAATCCGAGTTCATTATTACCTGATTTTTTCATACTTGAAATTTGCCTTAACAACTCCTGAATTTTTGCATTAGTGATGCTATCACATTCAGGTTTTGAAGTTTTAATATTTCCAATAGCAACAAACAAACTATCCTGAATTGCTTTAGAAACTTCACGGTTTACAATACTATCTCTATGATTCGTTATAATTCGCTCAATTGTGTGAGTGCTTTCGATTGGTTTTTTACCGCATGAAGAAAAAAGTAAAATACCAATTGTAAAAATGACAATTAACGTCTTAGTTGTTATAATTGATTTTAACCTTTCAAAAGCAAATTCAACTAAATCTTCAACTTTTTTATGGAAAATTGTACTCATAGAGCCTAACCAAGCACAGATGATATAAACAAAAATTTTGTCTAGGTTAAAAAATTTATCAAATACAAAATATCCTGTTATAGCTACTACACCACTCATAAATAGTTCTGCAATGAACCATTTAAAAGTAATGGGTGTATTGTCTTTTATTGCTTTCCAAACTTTAATCATTGTTCCTATTGTTATTACCATTAAAAGCGAGCCTATTTCTTGAATCGCTTGTAAATGAGTTAAAAAAAAATCGTTAATGGCTTGTTTCATGGTGGTATTTGGTTAATCTGTTATATTGGCGAAAATTGGAATGTCGTTTTCGTAGTAACTTAATCTGTGACCAAGTGCTTTGTCGTTGTAAATTGTTTTTGTGTATTCATTAGCTACCAAAAGAGCCGTTGAAAAGTCTATTTCTTCTAAATACACATTTATAGTAGTGTTTTTAAAAGTTGGCATAATACAACCGCTTATGTAGTTTGTAGCGAAATTGTACGAAAACTCATTACTAGAAATATTATTATCAAATGAATCTGTTAAACGGTTGTAATAAAATTCATTTAATTTATTTCTGTTGAACGATGCTGAAATATTGTTTTTTTGACAAAAACCCAAAACAATGTTTTCTAAAACATAGTCGAAAAATTTATTATTTTCAGCTTCAGAGAAATAATTGTTTCTACAACCTGCATAGAAATAATTATATTTTGATATGTTTTTAAAAACGTTATTTGGTAACAAAAAACCGCTGTTATCAACAACATTAGCAATTACGTTTCCTGTTGAAGCATTGTTAACAAATGTCAAAAACTCAGCAGATGCCAAGCCATTATCTCTATACTCAGGGAATATTAAAGGGTCACCTACAAGCGAATTGTATCTTTTAAAATATATAAATCTGTGGTCATAAGTAGTAATGTTATTCTTGTCGTCTTGACGATACGTTATACGTCCTTTTGCAGGAGTACCCTTAATTTCAGTTTCAATAAACCTTACGTCATAATGAAGTACATCGTTTGGATATTCAAGTGAATAAACTTGATTTTCTAACATACTTGAATTAGTAGCAATGCACAATAAAGGTTCATTAAATTCAGATACTTTTGTTTCTAATTCGTGCGCTTCTTTTGGCGCGCCCTCTAACCAAAAATCAGGCTGATCATAAATGGTTTGGA
>CBFHBH010000328.1:0-3037 GCA_965653735.1 uncultured Flavobacterium sp.
TCGCTTTCTCCAGCGGTTAAAAATAAAGGACCAAAACCATGAGTTTCTGGAGTTGCTAATGTCGCTGAGCAAAGTCTTGTTCCTGCTCCACTTGAATTTAAAATATATTCTCCTCCAACAGGTTTGAAAGAAGCATCAAATTTGATTTTAGAAACAGCAAAGTTATCTTCGTTGTTTACTAAAAAGGAATAAGTTCCATCTGAATTTTTGAATAATCCAGAGCCATCGGCAGAACCAGCAAAAACATATCCAGGAGTTTCAGGAAAAGTATCTTCACTTGAAAAAAGTGAAAATAATTGAATTGAACTAAACTCTGTTTTTGCATTTAATAATGCTGGTGTAATTGAATGATTTTTTAAAACAACAGGATTGTTTGTTTCGTTGTTTGTTGTGTTGTCATCATCAGAGTTACAAGCGATAAATGATCCTAATAGCGCTGCACTCATTAAAACGTTTAAAGTTTTCATTTGTAGTTAATTTTGATTGCGATGCAAACTTAGAATGCTATTGTTAGGAAATTTTAATCTAAATATTTTTAAAAATGTAAGAAAAGGTTAATAAAATGGAGTTGTGTGATTTTAATGTAAGTTTTGTCTTTATTCCCTATTAAATAGTTTTTACTTACAGTAATTTGTATTTTTGAGAACACCTTATTTAAATTATTATGACTGATAAAGACATTAAAACTATAGTAGAAATTGATGAAAATGATGGTAATAGAACTTTTGGACAAAGAGTAGCTGACCGTGTAGCTTCATTTGGTGGAAGTTGGACATTTATATTATCTTTTTTATTTTTTTTATTGGCATGGATTATTACTAATGTTTATTTTTTATTGAATAAAGGCTTCGACCCTTATCCATTTATTCTTTTGAATCTTATTTTATCATGTATTGCTGCTTTACAAGCACCAATAATCATGATGAGCCAAAATCGTCAGGAAGAAAAGGATAGGGAAAGGGCAAAAAAAGACTTTCAAATTAATTTGAAAGCAGAACAAGAAATAAGAATTCTTCAAAAAAAATTAGACCATATTTTAGAACACCAACACAATGAATTACTAAAAATTCAAAATGCACAAATAAAACTTTTAGAAGACATTAAATCTCAGCTCAATAAATAATTTTCTTTGAGTTTAATTTATAAATTTGTGGCGTATAAGGTTGATTTCTCACCACAAGAAGGAATTGCGATTTACCAATCAATAACAAATTATTATCATGGCAGTTTTAGAAAAATTAAGTTCAGCAGAAGCCATTGCATTAGAGGACAAACATGGAGCGCACAATTATCATCCACTACCAGTTGTTTTAAGTAGAGGAGAAGGCGTTTATGTTTGGGATGTAGAAGGGAAAAAATATTACGATTTCTTGTCGGCTTATTCGGCAGTAAATCAAGGACATTGTCATCCACGAATTGTGGGAGCAATGATGAAACAAGCGCAAACATTGACATTAACTTCAAGAGCATTTTATAATGATAAATTAGGAGTTTACGAACAATATATCACTAATTACTTTGGTTTTGATAAAGTATTACCAATGAATACTGGTGCCGAGGCTGTAGAAACGGCTTTGAAACTTTGTAGAAAATGGGCATATGAGAAAAAAGGAATCCATGAAAATGAAGCACAAATAATTGTTTGTGAAAATAACTTCCACGGAAGAACAACTACAATTATTTCATTTTCAAATGACGAAAATGCTCGTAAAAACTTTGGTCCATATACTTCAGGATTTATCAAAATAGCTTATGATGATTTAGAGGCATTAGAAAAAGCAATCACTTCATCACCAAACATTGCAGGCTTCTTGGTTGAACCAATTCAAGGGGAAGCTGGAGTATATGTACCAAGTGAAGGATATTTAGCAAAAGCAAAACAACTTTGTGAAAAACACAATGTATTATTCATTGCTGATGAAGTGCAAACTGGAATTGCTCGTACAGGAAAACTGTTGGCTGTTCATCATGAAAATGTACAACCTGATATTTTAATTTTAGGTAAAGCATTATCTGGTGGAGCTTATCCAGTTTCGGCTGTATTGGCTAATGATGCTATTATGAATGTTATCAAACCAGGTCAACATGGTTCGACTTTTGGAGGAAATCCAGTAGCTGCTGCTGTGGCTATCGAAGCGTTAGAAGTGGTAAAAGATGAGCAGTTGGCTGAAAATTCTGAGCAATTAGGCAAAATTTTCCGTCAAGAATTAGCAAATTATATTGAAACATCAAACATTGCTACTTTGGTTCGTGGTAAAGGTTTATTAAATGCTGTTGTTATTAATGATTCTGAAGAAAGTGATACTGCTTGGAATATCTGTATGAAACTAGCTGAAAATGGATTGTTAGCTAAACCAACTCATGGTAACATTATTCGTTTTGCACCACCCTTAGTAATGAATGAAGAGCAATTGAGAGATTGTGTTTCTATAATCATTTCGACTTTAAAGCAGTTTGAAAAATAATTTAAGTAAGGAATTTTAATGGATAACCAAAATAATTCTTTGGTGTTAACAGATTATGCCAAAGATTTTTTAAGAGAAAGTACAAAGTGGACTAAATTTTTAGCAATAGTGGGATTTATAGGAATAGGTCTTATGGTTGTTGCTGCTTTATTAATGGGAATTTTTTCTTTATTTATTTCAGATAATATGAATGGTGCCCGACATTTCCCATCTGGAATTATATCGATTCTTTATTTAATTATGGCTGGACTTTACTATTTACCAGTTTATTATTTATTTAAATATTCTTCAGAAACAAAAAAAGCACTTGATAGTAATGATTCTGATTTGTTAGAAGAGGGTTTGGAAAATTTAAAATCACATCATAAGTTTTTAGGTATAACGATGATTGTAATATTGTCATTGTATCTTTTACTAATAATAATAGGAATTTTTGCTGGTTTGTTTGCAGCTGCAAGTTTATAATATTTTATACAAAAAGAAACCGAGCATTTGCTCGGTTTTTTTGTGACTAAGAATAAATTTTATTTTCCAAGTAACTCTCTCATTTTTTCCTGCATTGCTTCAGGGTT
>CBFHBH010000329.1:0-3035 GCA_965653735.1 uncultured Flavobacterium sp.
CAACTTATACAGGAACATTGACATCAAACGGTTGTACTATTGCTACAAATAGTGTTGTAGTAACTGTTAATAATACTGCGGCACCTACTGGAGCTTCTCCACAATCATTTAATGCTGGTCAAACTCTTGCTGATTTAGTAGTAACAGGAAGTAATATTGTTTGGTACGCTTCATCGTCTGATGCTGCATCAGCAATTAATCCGTTACCAGCATCAACTCCTTTAGTTGATAGTACTACTTACTATGCAACTCAAACAGTTTCAAGCTGTCCAAGTACAGCAAGTTTAGCTGTTCTTGCACAAATTGCTTTAAATACTAACGGTTTTGATTTAAGTAAATTTAAATTCTATCCAAATCCTGTTCATGATATTTTGAACATAGATTATGCACAAAATATTTCGAAAGTAGAAGTGTTTAACGCTGTTGGACAATTAGTGTCTGTTAAGTATCAAACTGGAGTATCTACAAAAGTAAATATGTCAACTTTGTCTGATGGTGTTTACTTAATTAAGTTATCTTCAGAAAATAGTACTCAGGTTATTAGAGTTGTGAAAAATTAATATAAAATAATTTATTATTTAAAAGCCACCTTTATGGTGGCTTTTTTTATTTAAGAGTGTTTGATTTGAAACAGTTTCTTTATTGTGTGTTTAATTCTTAGTTTGATATTTTTCGCATTGAGGTTTTAAAATCAGGTATTTATACGCTTATGTATTCTTTAGATTCCCTTTAAGTTTGTTTGGTAATATTACATTGACGTCGAAGTTGAGTTTGATACAACTTTAAAAACAAGGCGGAATCTGAAAAGCCACATGAGTAGGAGGTCAATTAAACAAATTTAAATCATGTCAACTAACACATTAAACGAGAAAGAGATTATCGTAGGGGGATGGTCTCCTTATCACCCATTAACTGCTCAAGATAAAGCAGTATTTGAACAAGCAATGAAAGGTTTTGTAGGAGTAAAATATACACCTAATACAGTTTCAACTCAAGTTGTTGCTGGAACAAACTACCGTTTTAAATGTACTGCCAGTATGCCTCCTGCATTAGTTGTTTGGGAAGCAATTGTTGAAATATTCCAACCGCTAAACGGAGCCCCGTATGTTGTAGGGATTATTAGACTTTAATTTTTTAGATTGTTTTTTATATTATAATTGGATTTCAAAGCGGCTTAACTAAGCCGCTTTGTTTTTCTGATAGTTCTGTTAATACTTTGTTTCTTTTTTCTATGAGATTTCGCATGTATCTTTTTAGTATCATATAATCAAATATTCTAACTACTATTCCAAAAGGGACTTCGTAAATAATTTTGTCAATCATTGTTGTAATTCCTTTATCCTCTTTAAAAGCATGATGATGAATAAATGATTTAAAAGTACCTTTTATCATTTCATCAGTAAAGTTGTCGTACAATTTCATCTTTGTAATTTTACTATGATGTGTGAGATATAATCCAAAATGCCTTCCTTTAAATGTTACCGTGTCATTTAAGTTGATAAGTCCTGAAGTAGTTCCGTCAACTGCTTTTTCCTTAGAACTTTTCATGCTTAGCTGATGGAGGTCAATATTTCGACTTAAATCAAAAACGATTTGTTTACTGGCGTTGATTTTGGTAGTCAATTTTATTGTTGTCATCTTTTCTTAGTTTAAAAATCCAAACTTTAATTGTATTACGACTGCAGAATTATTTACAGCCGTAATGATTCTTAAAAATTGATTAGGCAGTGTAATTGACAATTTCAGTTGTTTGATTTTGCTTCGCTTTTCTTTTTCCTCTGAAGAATAAATACATGTTGAAAAACAGCATAATTCCCAAGTAAATAGAGAATCCACCGATTTTATAACTTAAATCTTCTATTAAATTCTGATAGGTGTTTTCATAAAGATTTAGTTCCAGAATCATTAGAGCAAAACCAAGATTAAGTAGGTAAAATCCTGTTTCGAAAAGTTTGTTTGTTGCAAGCGCAATTTCTTCGCGTCCTTTAAATATGTCCAACATGAATGTTTTACCATTTTTGAATAATGTTTTTGATACATAAAATGTTAACAAAAAAGCAACTGGCAAATAAATAGCGTAACCGATTAAAATTTTTGAAGTTTCCATAATAATCTTATTTAATTAATTTTTGAATGTAATTTGTGAGTATATAAATGTTTGTATAATGAAGTATTGATAGCGCGAGAACTATAATTCCTGTTTTTGTAGCAATGATTTCTATTAGTTGCTCAGTTGATTGAATAATTTCCCAGTTGACCAAAGTCATGGCACTGTAGCCGATGTTCACTAAATAGTAACCTATTAAAAGCATCTTGTTTATTTGTTGGCATAATTCCATATGTTCTGGAATAAGTGAAGCAACATAAATATTTCCGTTTTTGTAGCATGTTTTTCCAACTACAATTATAATGTAACTAATGATTGTTAGGAAGATTATATATCCTGTTATGTTGAGGTTCATGATTGAAAGAGTTTGTAATATCCTGTCAAATTATGAATGAATAGTAATGTGTTGGTTGTAGCAAATAGTACAAAAAGTGTATTCATAAAGTAACTACCTACTTTGAATAAAGTTCTTTTTGGAATGTCATACATTGGGTAATATGCAATTTGAGTAGCTACTTTTCCGACCCAATATGCTGCGATTAATCCTGTCAAAGCCACTGCTAGTGCTGATTGCTCTTTTATTTCATTTGTGAACAGTAAGGCAATCAATCCAAATGAGAAGTTCAATCCTTGAATATATCTTCCGTAGGTTTTAGCAATTTCCTGATTTAGTGGTTTTAACTTTTTAACATCTGTATACCAATCAAAAACTCTGTGTCTGATATATGGATAAATCATTGCCGTGAAAATTTGACCTAAGCCTGCAGTGATAATCAACCAATTTGGAATGTTCATGATTTCTTAATTTAGAGTTTTATTTTTCGTTTGTTTCCCACACTAATCTTTGATCCTTTTGCTAGGATTATAGAAGAAGGATTCATGTTGTTCATAAATTCGAAGTCGGTACCATAAACATTTTTGAAATCAA
>CBFHBH010000330.1:0-3029 GCA_965653735.1 uncultured Flavobacterium sp.
ATTAAATTTTACTTAAAATGTTTACATTTGCACGAAATTTGCGTACATTTAGAAAAAAATCAATTATGAATAAGAGAAGAATAAAATACAAAACAAGTTTTTTACTACCTAAAAATGATTTTTTAGTTGGTTTTGGAAGTGTTTTAAATATAGCCGGTTCTTATTTTGATTATAATTATTCCAAATCTGAAAAAGAAGCCGACTATAAAGCTATGTATTCTGATTGGGAAAATATTGGAGAAGATATAAGAAAATCTAAAGAAAAATTTGAAAAAGAAAATAAAGATAAACTATGTCTTAATCTTTAAAAATGTCCAAGCAAGAAATCAAAAAACAAGGTAGTCAACAAGACAACAATAGTAAATCTGTAGAGCTAATTGAATTAGAACAAGAATTAATTGCTGTCAACCCTCAAATATTTCAAGGTCTAAATGCAAGAAAAAAAGAGGAAATTCTGAGAAGTATTTCTTACACGCTTATCCAAGAAAGATCTCATTCTGGACCCCTTCCTGATGCCGAAACTCTGATACAGTATAATTCAGTTATTCCAAATGGTGCAGACAGGATTATGAAAATGGCCGAAAAGCAACAAGACCACAGAATGTCCATGGAAAGTAAAGTTATTGAAAGCCAAAATAAACAAAGTGGATTAGGCCAATTGTTTGGACTTATAATTGGACTTGTAGGAATTGGGTGTGGTACATTTTTAGCATATTCTGGAGAAACTACAGTAGGAGGAATAATTGCAGGCGGTACCGTTGTAAGTTTAGTTTCAGTTTTTGTAATAGGAAAAAAAAGACAAAGTTCTAAATCTGAAGATTAAAAAAGATTTATTCGCATTAAGTTTAATCACATTAACGCATAATAACAAAACACAAAAAAACCCGAGTGAAAGCTCGGGTTTTTCATATTTATAAACTACAACTATTATTTCACTAACAATTTGTGAGAAGGTGCAAACTTAGTCAAGTTGATTCCTTCTACTGCTGCAGTGTATTCTTCAATGTTAGGTGTTCTACCCAAGATCGTAGACAATACTACTACCGGTGTAGAAGACAATAATGATTCTCCTTTTTTCTCCTCAGAGTCTTCCACCACACGTCCTTGGAATAAACGTGTAGAAGTTGCCATAACCGTATCTCCTTTAGCTGCTTTTTCTTGGTTACCCATACACAAGTTACAACCCGGACGCTCTAAGTACAACATGTTTTCGTACTCGGTACGTGCAGCGCCTTTTGGAGCGTTATCGTCGAACTCGAAACCTGAGTATTTTTGTAATACTTCCCAGTCACCTTCTGCTTTTAACTCATCCACAATGTTATATGTTGGTGGCGCTACCACAAGTGGTGCATTAAACTCAACTTTCCCTTTTTGTGCTTCCACATTTTTAAGCATTTGAGCCAAGATTTTCATATCGCCTTTGTGCACCATACAAGATCCAATAAATCCAAGATCTACTTTTTTCGTTCCTCCGTAGAAAGACAACGGACGAATCGTATCGTGTGTATAACGTTTCGAAACATCTGCATTGTTTACATCTGGATCGGCAATCATGGGTTCAGCAATCACATCTAAATCCACCACCACTTCTGCATAGTATTTTGCATTCGCATCCGGACGTAATGCAGGCTCTTCACCCGATCTGATTTCGGCAATACGTTTGTTTGCTTTATCGATTAATCCTTGTAATACTTGTTTTGCGTTATCCATACCTTTATCGATCATGATTTGGATTCTGCCTTTTGCAATTTCCAATGATTCGATTAAGGTTTCATCTTCTGAAATACAGATAGACGCTTTGGCTTTCATTTCAGCCGTCCAGTCTGTAAATGTAAACGCTTGATCTGCAGTTAATGTACCAATGTGAACCTCGATAATTCTACCTTGGAATACATTCTCGCCACCAAATTGGTGTAACATTTGCGCTTGCGTAGCATGTACCACATCACGGAAATCCATATACGATTTCATTTTACCTTTGAAAGTTACTTTAACCGATTCTGGAATTGGCATAGAAGCTTCACCCGTTGCTAACGCTAACGCCACCGTACCTGAGTCGGCACCGAAAGCCACCCCTTTAGACATACGTGTGTGTGAGTCACCACCAATGATGATGGCTCTATCATCTACCGTAATATCGTTCAATACTTTGTGGATAACGTCTGTCATTGAGTGATATACCCCTTTCGGGTCACGAGCTGTGATCAATCCGAAATCATTCATGAATTTCATCAACTTCGGAATATTTGTTTGTGCTTTTTTATCCCAAACAGAAGCCGTGTGACATCCTGATTGGTACGCACCGTCCACAATTGGAGAAATCGTAGTTGCTGCCATAGATTCTAACTCCTGAGCCGTCATTAAACCTGTAGTATCCTGAGAACCTACAATGTTTACCGTTACACGAACGTCAGAACCAGCGTGTAAAACTTTTTTAGAAATTGTACCTACCGCGTTACGGTTGAAGATTTTCTCAACAGCAGTCAATCCTTGCCCTTCGTTGTGAATCTCTTTTGATGGTGCGTATACTAGAGGCGCATCGATTCCTAATGTTTTAGCTGCAAACGTTTGTAATTTTTTACCAAAAACGATAGCGTAAGAACCACCTGCTTTGATAAATTCCATTTTTTGTGGCGTGAATGATCTTGAGATATCGATTAACTCTTGATCACCATTGTATAATTTTTTTGATTTTGTATTAATCGTTAAAACAGTACCTGTTGCTACAGAATATTTTTGCTCTAAAACCGGTTCACCGTTTTCATCACGAACTACCTCTCCGTTAGCATCCGTTTTCTTTACCCAGTTTTTAAGGTCGATACCGATACCACCCGTTACGTCAACCGTAGTTAAGAAAATTGGAGAAATTCCGTTTGTTCCACCCACAATTGGAGCGATGTTTACGAAAGGCACATAAGGACTTGCTTGTTTTCCTGTCCACAATGCTACGTTGTTTACCCCTGACATACGAGAAGAACCTACACCCATCGTACCTTTTTCAGCAATTAACATTACTGATTTGTCCGGAT
>CBFHBH010000331.1:0-3017 GCA_965653735.1 uncultured Flavobacterium sp.
GAATAACTTCCCTTTTGAAAGCTACTAACTTGCAATTCACCAATAGGATATAATAATGCATTTGAATTTGAAAACTGAATAGGCAAATCGGCTACCATTAGTTTTGAAGTATCTTTTTTAACCTCTACTTTATTAAGCGGTTGATCATATTTCACTTTTGGTTTTTGTTCTTCTTTACAATTCCATAAAAGTGAAAAAAGCGGAAGCATATAAACAACTATTTTTTTCATATTCTTGAGTTTAAATCAACTATATTTTTAAAATTACAATTTTGCAATCAATTTTATACTAAACACACGTGAAGTTAAATAGTTTGGAACTCCATATTGCTGTTTTGTGTATACATCCCTAACCCATGTATTAGTGATTGCATTTTGATTATTAAACATATTAAATATTTCCAATCCTAAAGATAATTCTTTGAATTTATAAAGCCAACTTCCTTCTTCCTTGGCTCTTGCTCTGTCTGTAAAAACATAAGAGAAGCCAGCATCGGCTCTACGGTAATCTCTCAATCTTAATTGATAATCGTATGGATCTGCATACGATGGAGATCCACCAGGTAAACCTGTATTATACACCAAATTTAAATACATTTTTAAAGCTGGGATATTTGGCACATAGTCTTGGAACAAAACCCCAAACTTTAATCTTTGATCTGTAGGTCTTGCGATATATCCTCTATTATCAATATTTTCTTCAGTTTTTAAATATCCAAAACTCAGCCACGATTCTGTTCCTGGAACAAACTCTCCATTTAAACGCAAATCTAACCCCTGAGCGTATGCTTTTGCATTATTATTTGCTTCATAACGTATTCGAACGTTGTCTAACGTGTAGGTATTAACATTTGAAAGTGATTTATAATATAATTCAGAGACCAATTTAAATGGACGATTCCACATTTTAAAACTGAAATCATTTCCTAAAACTACATGAACTGATTGTTGTGCTTTTACATTTGGCTGAACAACTCCTAAACTATCTCTTAACTCACGATAAAAAGGTGGCTGATGATACAAACCTCCTGAAAGTCTGAAGAGCATATCCTTTTTCCAATTCGGCTTAATAGCAAATTGCGCACGAGGACTAATAGTGATTTGACTTTTCCCAGAAATATTATCACCACTTACTTGCCATTGATGTGCACGAACACCAATATTGGTAAAAATATCATGCTCATTCCACTTTGTTCTTCTATTCCATTGAGCGTAAGCAGAAATTCTATTTATATTAGCAAAATTTGTAGCTCTTACATTACTATAAGGCACTAACGGTCCAGTATAAGGTGTGTAAGGTTGTTCATTAACAGGAATATCTAAAATTGGGTTATTTAAAGAAAAACCAGCCGAATCCACCACTTCCCATTCTCTTAAACGATCACGAATACTTTCATGAGTATATTTTAAGCCCCATTCAATTTGGTAGTCATTTTTTTTATGAATTCCTTTTACTTCGGCATTCATAATTAGAGCATCCAAATCGTTTCGGGCATGTGTCAATTGTGATCCAACACCCCTTGTGTATTCAACATTTCCGAAGTTATCATCTCCTAAATTAGAATTTACCTCCCCCAATCTATACTCGGCAAGAATATCGAAGTACTCTTGTTCCATAGTGTGATATACAGATCCAATAAATTTTAAATCGAAATTATCATTCACAGCATAAATTCCTTTATAAGCGCCAAAAAATGTAGTGTATCTATCTTTTTCTTGACCTTGATATTCGATTAATAAAGCTATTGGCTCACTTATAGTACCGAAATTGGTTTTGCTAAAAAGTGGCTTATAATCGTATTTATTTTGGGATATATTACCCAAGAAGCCATGCTGCCATTTCGCATTTGGTGTGAATGTTATATAGGTTTGAATATCAGCAAAGCGTGGTTTAAAATCAGTTTCCGTTTTTTGACTATTTACCAACAATCTATTATCACGGTAACGAACTCCAGTAACAGCTGTCCATTTTTGATCTTTTGAAGCATTTTCCATTGCTAAACTACCCCCAAGAAAACTAGCTTCTAATGAAGCCCCAAATTTTGTAGGTCTACGGTATGTAATATCCAAAACAGATGATAGCTTATCTCCAAATTTTGCCTGAAAACCTCCCGCCGAGAAATCAACATTTTGAACCAAATCGGTATTTGTAAAACTCAATCCTTCCTGTTGTCCTGAACGGATTAAAAAAGGTCTGTAAACTTCAATTTCGTTTACATAAACTAAGTTTTCATCATAATTTCCTCCGCGAACATTATAACCTGTACTCAACTCATTATTACCACTCGCTCCAGGTAATGTTTTAATAATATTTTCTACCCCTGCATTGGCTCCTGGGATTAGACGAATGGCTTTAGGAGAAATAGTTGTCACACCTTCTACTCGCTTTCGGCTATTGTTTGTGATAACAACTTCCCCAATTTGCTCAACATTACTTTTCAGAATGATGTTGAACTCATAATCTTCATTTGGTTTTAATTCTAAAGAAATAACTGCTGTTTTAAGCGATACATGAGAAAATTTAAGGTTCGATTTTACATTTGATGGAATTGTCAAGATGTAAAATCCATTCGAGTTACTTACAGTTTTATTTTCCTGAAAAGTGACATTTACATTTTCTACAGGTTGATTATTTTCATCTAAAATAATTCCCTTTACCCTTGAAGTCTGGGCAAATGATAAAATAGAAACTAAAAAAAACAAAAAGGAATATAGGGTTTTCAAAATATTTTATTTGGTTTTGGTAAAATAGGATTCAAATGTAGTAGAATTTCCCATATTATCTTTTACTATTAGTCTAAAATCATTTCTGCCGTTAATAAAAATATCGTCAGAGAAATTATGAGTCAGCCTATTCAATTTAGTTTCATATTCCATTAAAATCCATTTCCCGTTTAAAAAAGCATTGTATTCTTTTATTCCAGACAAATTATCTGAAATATAAATTTTAAAACTCTTTGCCTCATCTAAAACATCTTCATCCTTAAAACTAGGATTGTAAATTTTAGGAGACTCTTC
>CBFHBH010000332.1:0-3013 GCA_965653735.1 uncultured Flavobacterium sp.
TGTATAAATAAACTGGAACTGTAAAAGAAACTCGGTAAGGATTAAGGCAAAAGGCAAACATCAATAAAATAGGAGCAAACATTTGGCTAAAAGTCCATGCTAATGTTTGGCTGTCATAAAAACCAAAATTGTTGTCAAAGTGAAAAGTATATAGTTTATCGGAGATTGAAACTAATCCCGCTATAATTACCAGTAGCGAGGCTATTATTCTTTTAGTCATTTTGGCTTTTTTGCGAACTTACAAAAATGCAAACACAAAAAGTACGGAAAAACCGTACTATTTGTTAAAATTTATGTAATCTTTTGAATTAAGAACCTGGTATTTTTATATGAGGTTTTTCGATGTCTTCACCGTCACCGTCTTTTGCAACTGTAGTTTGGTCAACCGCAACCGTTCCAGCAATTAAAGCTGTTACAATTGTTATTAGAATTATTATTTCTCTCATTTGGTAGATTAGTTTTATTAATTAATTATAATCAAAATTATAATTAATTAATATTGAAAATTTACGGAAAAACCGTATAAAATGTTAAAATAATTTTCTAACCAAAATCAGGTATTTTTATAAAATTAAACTGCTTTTTTTTGGCAAAGTGTTTGCGGGGAGCTCGATTGCGCGCTTGGAGATGCGTGTTTGCAACGCATTAGCTTTAACTCAAAAAATAAACATTATGAAGAAAATTATTTTAGTTGCAACCTTGTTAGTTGCTGGGTTTATTAATGCGCAAGTTTCTACTTCTGAGGATGAATATAATTACCTTACTAAAGGACTTGATGAACTACAGGAGAAAGGTCTTGATGATATGACAAAAAAAGGGTATGAGTTTAGATCATTCTTTACAGACGATGTTAAAGATTATATTATTGAATATCGCCACTTTGTGAATACCGATACAAAAGAGGTTAAAGCTGTATCTATCAAGGTAACAAAAAAGGAAAAAAACGATGTTAGTTTTTATTGCATACCAATAAATAATAAAAAATTAGAAGATAAATTCATACATATTTTTAATGACAACACTTTTAATAAAGAATCGTATTTAAACAGAACTATTGTGTTAAGAAATTCAATATTTAGAATTTTAGGAAAATTGGCAAACAGCACAAAAAACCTATAAAATATTTGTTGTTTTAGTTGGGGTATGATTGGGGAATTATCGCCAGCAATGTAAAATAAGTCAAAATTTAAGTTTTGGCTTATTTTTTTGGACAAAAACTAAATAATACATTTATTTTGTACTATTTTTAAAAGTGTATTTTTTTTGTATTATTTATTAAGTATTGATTTTACTATACTTTACAATTATTAATACAATTAATACAAAAAAATATTATATATAATAAAAAGAAAGAAAAAACGAAAAAATTCGAGTTTACAGGGGTTGAGCGTTTTTATCTTAAAAATATGAAGGTAAACTGTAATTGTATTTTACGCTGTTTTATTTGTTGTGAATGCTATAATTTATAGGTGCTAACATCTTTTATCCTGTGTCAAATTTGTGTCAAAATATTGTATAATCCGTTGATTTTTTAAACTCAAAACAATTGATTTTCAAGCATAAGCGTTTTAGTTGAGCGGTGTAATATAATCCGGTATTCTCCACTAAAGCAACTCACATGGGTTGCTTTTTTTGTTAAATTTCATTTATAACTTTCTCTTTTTTACAAAAAATTCGATTTTTGTACACCAAATCGAATTAACCATGAATAAAAAACTGTTTTTTCTATTTTTCATTGCATTTTTTGTAAGACAATTCTCTTTTTCACAAGTTACCATTATTACCCAACTACCAGATTCTACTTCATATTGGAAAAAAGAAAACAAAGTTGGATTTGATATAAGTCAAGTTGCTTTTTTAAACTGGAATGCAGGCGGCGTTAATACTGTATCAGGACTTCTTAAAGGTAAATTCACTAGAAGCTATGAAAAAGAACACACCAAATGGCATAATGAATTGCTTTTTAAATACGGAATAAACAAACAAGACGGCGTTAAGATTAGAAAGACTGATGATGCACTAGCCTTAAACTCAACTTTTGGTTTCAGAAGAGATACTGTTTCTAATTGGTTTTATTCTGCAAAATTTAACTTTAGCACTCAATTCACTAATGGGTATTTATATCCAAATACAGAAAGAGCCATTTCAAAATCTTTTGCCCCTGCTTATGTCTTTTTAGGGGCTGGTTCTGAATATATCGATAAAGAAAGAAAATTCAATCTTTATTTATCTCCCTTAACCATGAAAACAACTTTTGTACTTGATCAAAGATTGGCAAACGAAGGTGCTTTTGGAGTAACCAAAGCAACATATGATCCCGTGACTGGTGAAATTATTTCTAAAGGAGATAAAATTAGAATGGAGCTTGGTGCTCTTTTTACTGCCTATCATAAAGATGAAATTTTTACCAATATGTTTCTTGAAAACCGTTTAGCATTCTATACTGATTACATAAATAATTTTGGAAATATAGATGTTAACTGGCAATTACAACTAGACTTGGTTGTAAACAAGTATGTAAATGCTAATATTGGGACTCATCTTATTTATGATGATGACATTAATGCCAAAGATGAAGTAGATGGCGTTCAAGTTACTTTGGGGCCAAGAATTCAGCTGAAGCAAATCTTAGGTGTAGGATTAACCTATACTTTCTAATAAAAAAAGCCAGCTTAATGCTGGCTTTTTCACTAATTAAAATTATAATTAAGCTTCTGAAAGATTTCTTCTTCTGTCTCTTCTATCACGTAACCAATATTTAGTTCTCTTAACCAAGTAAAACATTACTGGTACCATTACTAATGTAAGTACAGTAGCGTAAGTTAATCCAAAGATGATTGTCCATGCTAATGGCCCCCAGAAAATTACGTTATCCCCTCCCATGTATAAGTGAGGATTAAAGTCGGTAACTAAACCAAAGAAGTCAAAGTTTAATCCAATTGCTAACGGAATTAGACCTAATACAGCAGTTAACGCAGTTAATAATACTGGACGTAAACGTGATTTACCAGAC
>CBFHBH010000333.1:0-3008 GCA_965653735.1 uncultured Flavobacterium sp.
ACGGAGCTACAAACGGTAAAGATCAAATGTATGATGCTCAGGCTAACTTGAAAGCTAACTTTAGTATTTATTCATTGCTAGAAGGTTATGACAGGCACATTATTCAAGGTAGAAGTTTGCCTTTTGATCAAAATGATCAAGTGCCATTGGCAATAAAAATATCATCTAATGGCAATTACACAATTGCGATTAAAGATGTTGATGGTTTCTTTAGTGATTCAAATCAATCTATTTATCTTGAGGATAAACAAACAAACTTTATTCATGACTTGCGTTCGGCGCCATATTATTTTACAAGTACTAGTGGTGAATTTACAGATCGTTTTGTGTTACGTTATACAAATCAAACATTAGGAAATGATCAGTTTGAAGTCTCTGATAATAGTGTTAAAATTTATGCTTCAGATAATAGTATTGTAATAAATTCTTTTATTGAGCCAATTAAAGCTTACGAAATCTATAATGTTTTAGGAAAGACTTTGGTAAGTAAAAAACAAGTTAAAATAAACAAAGCACAAGAAACTTCTTTACAAAAAGGGAATCAGGTGCTTATAGTTAAAGTGACTTTAGAAAATGGAAAATCTTTTACTAAAAAAGTTATCTATTAATCTTCAAAAAATATTTTACAAAAGAAAATCCCTCAATTGAGGGATTTTCTTTTTTGTTGAAAACTTGTTCCTCTATTGAAACAAAAAACAACTATTTTTACTAAAAATAAATCGATTTAAAATTTAGGAGTAATGAGTTCAGAAAAAGAAGCCAAACTAAAAGCGTTACAGCTTACTTTAGATAAATTAGACAAAGCATACGGTAAAGGAACCGTAATGAAAATGGGAGATAAAGCTATCGAAGAAGTAGAAGTGATTGCTTCTGGTTCGTTAGGATTAGATTTGGCTTTAGGTGTAAATGGATATCCAAAAGGAAGAATTATCGAAATTTTTGGTCCCGAATCATCCGGTAAAACTACATTAACATTGCATGCTATTGCAGAAGCTCAAAAAGCTGGAGGAATTGCAGCTTTTATTGATGCTGAGCATGCTTTTGACCGCTTTTATGCGGAAAAACTAGGAGTTGATATTGATAATTTAATTATCTCTCAACCAGATAATGGAGAGCAAGCATTAGAAATTGCAGAAAACTTAATCCGTTCAGGAGCCATTGATATTGTTGTTATTGACTCGGTTGCGGCTTTAACTCCAAAAAGTGAAATTGAAGGAGAAATGGGAGATTCAAAAATGGGTCTTCACGCTCGTTTAATGTCACAAGCTTTAAGAAAATTAACAGCAACGATTAGTAAAACAAATTGTACGGTTTTCTTTATCAACCAGCTTCGTGAAAAAATTGGTGTTATGTTTGGAAATCCTGAAACAACCACGGGTGGTAATGCCTTAAAGTTTTACGCTTCGGTACGTTTAGATATACGTCGTTCATCTCAAATTAAAGATGGTGAAAATGTATTAGGAAATAGAACTAAAGTAAAAGTTGTTAAAAATAAAGTTGCTCCTCCTTTTAGAACCGCAGAGTTTGATATTATGTATGGTGAAGGTGTTTCAAAAACTGGGGAGATTTTAGATTTAGCCGTAGAGTTTGAAATTATTAAAAAAGCTGGCTCATGGTTTAGTTACGGAGACACTAAATTAGGTCAAGGACGCGATGCGGTAAAAGCTTTAATTAAAGATAATCCAGAATTAGCAGATGAACTTGAACTTAAGATTAAACAACTTATCAAGGAAAACGAAAATTAAAATAGATTAAAGCCTCAAAGTGAAATTTGAGGCTTTTATTTTTAAAACTTGTTGTAAATTAGTGGTTTAAAAAGAAAGGCATTATGAAAAAAACACTATTTTTTTTGATGTTGACATTGGTCATAATAGGGTGTTCAAAAGAAGATGAGACACAGGTGCATTATGAATATGTGCCAGTTAATAGTGTTCAATTACCTACTGAGTTTAAGAGAGACAGTGTTTATGACTTACCTTTTACTTACGTAAGACCTAGCACTTGTCATTTTTTCGATGGTTTTTATTACGATAAAAGTTCCAATATTAGAACTATTGCTTTTGTAAACGGAGTTTTAGAGCAGGACAATTGTACAACTGCTCCGGTTAATCCTTTAACTGAATTTTTAAGATTTAAGCCTACCACTGAAGATAGTTACATTTTCAAACTTTGGAAAGGTGAAGATTCAAATGGAAATGATATTTATGAAGAACACGAAATTCCCGTTGTTCCTTAAAAGTGTTAGCCGATTTGTTTTTCTAAGCGAAGTAATTCTTCGTACATAATTTTATGGGCATCATCTCGAATTATTTTTCGGTCATGATGGTCTCTGCTTTCTGTCTCAATGAATTTTAAAATTTTGACTCTAAGTTTTCCCGGACTTCCGCTAAAGAAAGTATAGGAAAATCGCCTTTTGTTGTCCGGAAAAAGCATAGGGACGATGGGTAGGTTATGGTCCACAGCTAAATTGAATGCGCCAGTTTTAAAAGTATCTAAAACAATACTCTCATCATCTGGAACTTTACCCTCTGGGAAAATGCAAATGCTTAACTTTTGGTTTATTCTTTTTTGGGCACGTTCGTATACTTGTTGTCTGCTTTTTGGACTATCTCTGTCAACCATGATTACTGCTCTTTTATAAAAGAATCCAAAGAGAGGAATTTTAACCAGTTCTTTTTTTCCAACAAAAACAAACGGATTCTTAACCGTAACTAGCATCAACATTATGTCAACCATCGAAGTATGGTTGGCAATAAACATATAACTTTTATTGGGAGTGATTTCTTCTTCTGCTTCTATTTTTGGATAAAATCCTGTTCCATATAAAATAACTTTAGCCCAGACTCTAGCCATTTTAAAAAAATGAGGATACCAGCTTTCTTTCAGAAAAGAAATAAATAAAAAAGGGAACATAACTATGATTGGAATTAGTACTAAAATGTAAAACCAAACACGCCAAAGAATCCAAAAAGGTATTTTAATAATTTTCATAGGCTCAAAAATACACA
>CBFHBH010000334.1:0-2992 GCA_965653735.1 uncultured Flavobacterium sp.
AAATCACCCAGATATTTTAATGGCAATCTTCCTATTTTACCAAAATCTACTCAAAAAGTTGGTGTTTTTGTCAATGCTTTTTTAGATGATATCCTTGATAAAATTAGAAGATACAATTTGCAGTTTGTTCAGCTACACGGTAATGAATCACCAAATTTCTGTAAAGTTTTAAAAAAAACAAGTGTTAAAATCATCAAAGTTTTTTCTGTTGACGATGCGTTTGATTTTGATGTAATTACTCCTTACGAAACAGTTTGCGATTATTTTTTATTTGATACTAAAGGAAAATATCATGGTGGTAACGGAATTGCTTTTGATTGGAATCTTTTGAAAAATTATCCTTCTAAAAAACCATTCTTCTTAAGTGGTGGAATTGGTGTAGAGGAGATAGAAAAAATTAAAAAAATGAATTTACCCATTCACGCTATCGATGTGAATAGCAAATTTGAAATAGAACCAGGACTAAAAAGCACACAATTAATAAAAGAATTACAAAATGAAATATCAAGTTAATGAAAATGGATTTTATGGCGAGTTTGGAGGAGCGTTCATTCCAGAAATGCTTTATCCCAATGTAGAGGAATTGCGTAAGCAATACCTTGGTATTATTGCAACTGATGAATTTCAAAAAGAGTTTCATCGATTGCTAAAAGATTATGTAGGAAGACCAACTCCTCTTTATTTTGCAGAGAGACTTTCGGCTAAATACAACATCAAAATCTATTTAAAAAGAGAAGATTTATGTCATACAGGAGCTCATAAAATCAACAATACAATTGGTCAAATTTTACTAGCTAAACGACTTGGAAAAACACGAATCATTGCCGAAACTGGAGCTGGTCAACACGGAGTGGCGACAGCAACTGTTTGTGCTTTAATGGGGTTAGAATGTATCGTTTATATGGGAGAAATAGACATTCAGCGTCAAGCTCCTAATGTAGCTCGAATGAAAATGCTTGGTGCAGAAGTTCGTTCAGCAACCTCAGGATCCAAAACCTTAAAAGACGCTACAAATGAAGCCATAAGAGACTGGATTAACAACCCTATTGATACTTTTTACATCATAGGCTCAGTAGTAGGTCCTCATCCTTATCCTGATATGGTGGCACGTTTTCAAAGCATCATTTCAGAAGAAATTAAAAAGCAATTACAAGAAAAAGAAGGCAAAGAAAATCCTGATTATGTAATAGCATCTGTAGGCGGAGGAAGCAATGCAGCTGGAGCGTTTTATCATTTTCTTGATAAAAAAAGGGTAAATTTAATTGCTGTGGAAGCAGCAGGAAAAGGAATCGATTCGGGAGAAAGTGCTGCAACTTCTGTTTTAGGGAAAATAGGCATCATCCACGGAAGCAAAACTTTACTAATGCAATCTGAAGACGGACAAATTACAGAGCCCTACTCTATTTCGGCTGGTTTAGATTATCCAGGTGTTGGACCATTGCATGCTCATTTACATAAGACTCAAAGAGCCGAATTTATAGCTATAACGGATGATGATGCCATGGCTGCAGGCTTAAACTTGTGCAAAACTGAAGGCATTATTCCTGCTATTGAAAGTTCACATGCCTTAGCTGTTTTAGACAAAAAGAAATTTAAAAAAGATGATATTGTTGTGATCAATTTATCAGGTCGTGGCGACAAGGATTTAAATACTTACATCAACTATTTTGAGCTTTAATCAGTATTAAATTAGATTTAGAAAACATGAATAGAATAAACACAAAATTACAAGAAAACAAGAAGTTACTCTCTATCTATTTTACTGCTGGTTACCCAGAACTAAACAGCTCTGTTTCCATTATACAAGAACTTGAAAAAAGTGGTGTCGATATGATTGAAATAGGCTTGCCTTTTAGCGATCCTTTAGCCGATGGTCCTACGATACAGGAAAGTTCTACCATAGCATTACAAAATGGAATGACTACTCAATTGCTTTTTGAACAATTAAAAGATATCCGAAAAACAGTCAAGATTCCGTTATTAATTATGGGATACTTCAATCCAATAATGCAATATGGAGTAGAAAAATTTTGCCAAAAATGTAATCAAATAGGAATTGACGGCCTAATAATACCTGACTTACCTCTAGAAATCTATCAAACTGAATACCAATCTATCTTTGAAAAGTATGATTTAAAAAACATCTTCTTGATTACACCACAAACATCTGAAGAAAGAATTCAAGAAATTGATACACTATCAGATAGCTTTATTTACATGGTTAGTACAGCAAGTGTTACAGGTAGCCAAAATGGTTTTGGTTCTGAGCAAATTCAATATTTCGACAGAATTGCTAACATGAATTTAAAAAACCCTCAAATTGTAGGCTTTGGAATTTCAGACAATGAAACTTTTAAACAGGCAACACAACATCAAAAAGGAGCCATTATTGGCAGTGCTTTTATCAAGTTTATCAAAAATAATCCAATAAAAGATATTCCTGAATTTATTAAGAATATTAAATAATCATTAGCTCGTCTCCTTTGTAGACGGGCTTTTTTATTCACTTTCAAACTTAACTATCATTGTTAAAAAAAAGTTAAAAATAAATTAAACAAACGTTTAATTTAAACAAGTGTTTAATTTTGTACTCGAATTTAAAATCAAATTTAAAATGACTGATTTTAACGATAAGCAAATTGAAATTTTACAAGTAGCTGAAAAGTTATTTGCTGAGCATGGTTATGATGGAACTTCGGTTCGTGACATTGCTAAAAATGCCAATATAAACATTGCGATGATTTCCTATTATTTTGGTTCCAAAGAAAAACTTCTGGAATCATTAATAGTTTACCGTATAGCTGATATGCGTTTACAAATGGAAAATTTATATCAGCAGGACCTTACTCCTTTTGAAAAAATTGATCGATTAATTGAACTTTATATTAAACGCATCAATAAAAATAAAGGAATGTATCAAATTATACATTTTGAAATTTCATCTGGAAAACGTGTCATCAATTGTGATGCTTTCAACGAAATGAAAAAGTAT
>CBFHBH010000335.1:0-2957 GCA_965653735.1 uncultured Flavobacterium sp.
AGCTGTAACTCATCAGTAAGCTGAAAAATATAAACCAATGGATCTTTAATTTTTTTTCCTGTAATGTCTTTAGCGTATTCTTCGGTGAAAATTTTAGTAAGCAAAGGTTCTATTTCAAAGTTTACTTTTCTGAAATAATCGCCATACCGAATTACCAATTCTTCTGAAGGTTCATCATAAAGAAACCATTTCAGGATTTTTCGGGTAATGAGGTACGGAATATTTTTTTGTTCGAAAATAATATCTACCAGATCATCGGCTTTCCAGTTTCCGGTTCTTCCGAAGTAGGTTTTATTGCTGTTATCTTCAGCTTTGGGCTGATAAACCGCTCCTTCATCGCCAACATTCAATCCTGCTAAAGCTCTTCCACCGTTTTTGATATCCTCTTCGGTATAATTCCCGATTCCGATGGTGAATAATTCCAGTAATTCACGACTTAGGTTTTCGTTGATTTTACCTTTTTTATTGTCGACGTTATCCAGGTATTTCACCATGGCATTCGATTTTACGATCTTTTTGGTCATTTCTTTGAAATTTCCAAAAGCATTTTCACGTAAAATCATATTGTGCTGGTAAAGCCAGTAATTGATTTTTACTTTTTGGGAAGCAGAAACAAAATGATTGTGCCAGAAACAAACCATTTTTTCGCGCAGTGGAAATTCATCTGTTTGCATTTTTGCAATCCACCATTGTTTTAATTCGCCTGTGGTATAAATTTCTTTTCGCTGGATTTTCTTTTTTTCTTCCGGATCGAGATCTTTCAGCGATTGTCGAAGTGCTTTTAATTCGGCTGTGGTTTTAGGAGTGTTTTCTAAAAAAGCGGGAAGTTGTGTATCAAACTTTGAATCATAGGATTTTTTTAGAAATTTTTCTAATCCCAGTTTTTCTATTTTATTGGATTCTTTTCCTGAGAAGCCCAAACGTAACGACCAAAGATTGCTTTTTTTCATAACAAAGAGGTTAGTTTAAGATAAGACTTTTGTTTTTGGGAAAGGTTTAATTTGAGGAAGGTTTTGAGTTCTTAGTTGCTAAGGTTCTAAGATTTTGAAAGTCTTTGGTAATATTTAAACGAAAATCTTCATCCGAATATTGTCATTCCGAAGAATGAGGAATCTTCGCAAGTTATTCCGCAACAGCAGACTAATATTCTTTTATTAAAAAAAATAAGAAAATTCCTTGATAAATTGTAATTTACTCAAAAATTAATCTTCACACCTACTACATTTACATAATAACAAACAAATCAAAAACTGTTTTCTACACAGGCGTAACCAACAACTTAAGAATTCGTTTAGATCAACATAAAGAAAACATTATTGAAGGGAATAAAAGTTTTGCTTCAAAATACAAAGTAGAGTTTTTGTTATATTATGAAAAGTTTACTTGGATTCAAGAAGCAATTAATCGTGAAAAAGAGATAAAGGGTTGGAATAGAAATAAAAAATTAGAGTTAATCAAAACAATCAATCCAAACTTAGATTTTTTAAACTATCTGTTTGCTTGAAATTACTGTTTTCAAAGCTTACTAATCCTGAAATACTTTATGGTTATTTCGTCTAAACAGTTTTCCTCTCATTTTTTGTCATCCTGACGGAGGAAGGATCTTCGCAAGAAACTCTACAGTGCTAATCATCAATCTTTGTCGAGTTTCTTGCGAAGATTCCTCGTTCCTCGGAATGACAAAATTGTGCATAAATTATAAGAAAGCAGTCATCATTAATAATAACTGCTTTATGTTTTACATACCATAATAAGCCTTTACTACTTCTGCTATTAAACTACCAGCAGCACCTATTCCAATATTCCAAGAACCATCAAGCGCCTTTCCTAACATTTTTTGACTCCAAGCATTTACCTTTTGTCCAAATGTATTATTCCCAAAATTTGGTTCTTCCTCATCTATTATTTCAACAAGTTCGACAATATCTTCTTCTTTTACACCACCTTCTTTTAATCGCCTTGATAATTCATCCTTACTTCTCTTTACGATATTTATATTTGCTGAAATATTAGCTTTTTCTCCAGTATTTAAAACATTACCATCTCCGTTATTATTTATTATCGTCTGATTCATAATCGTTGCAATTGCTTCTTTTTTAGTTTTTAATTCTTCTATCTCTGTAATATTCCCAAACTCCGAATCAATTTTCAGCATAAAATCCAGCAGACTGTCCCTCACAGATGCAAGAATCCCATCAACTACATTTCCAGCTACCCATCTTTTACAATTAATTAATTGCAGATAGGGATTTCCCATATTTCTCCAATTCTCTTCAATAAGTGCGGTAATTTCTGCAGGAAAAACATGTTCTAATTTTCCTCTTCCATCTTCTCTTTGAAATTTCTCCAAAATCGAGATGCTATCAAAAAAACTCATATCAGTTAAATTTGCTTGAAATTCTTTATCAAGACCAAGTATCGGAACCGGTTGACTATTATATTGTCGATCTCCATAGATAAATGTTCCAATTATATTCCCTTTAAACTTTCTATAATCTGGTAAAAAATCTAATCTCTCATATCCTTTTAATTCACTACTAACCCATTTTAACAGAGTTTCATTTTGAAGTCTACTTGCTAAAACCTTTGTCTTTAAAAGTGGAGAACTAATTGATTTTTCTGAATCTATTAATTCATTAATTATATCATTTATCAATTTCATATTTTCTCTATTTTAAAAAAAGCAGTTATCAATAATGACAACTGCTTTTCATATAACTAAGAATAAATCTTTTCTCTTTATTCTATCTTCTTTCTTCTAAAAAAAATTAAGACCCACACATTTCACAATCCTCAGGACCCGCTGCTTGTGCTTTTAGTAACATTGCTTTATAATCCTCAATATCGATTTCTTCAGTTTCTACTAACAGACTTGGTGTTTCTTCTTTTTTATCGTTGTTTAAGGTAAACTTAATTGCATCAACTGCTGCTTTAGTTCTCAGGTAATACATTCCTGT
>CBFHBH010000336.1:0-2955 GCA_965653735.1 uncultured Flavobacterium sp.
TCATGGTGTATATATCATTAATATTAAAACAAACAACGGGGAAGACTCAGTGAAAATTATTAAAAACTAAAACCCAAATCATGAAAAAAATATACTTCATTTCAATAATACTTTATCAAAGTATTATGTTTTCGCAAGAAATGAACCTTCCTAACTTAACCCCTCCTTCGCCTGAAGCTTTTGCAATCTCAAAATATGGAGATATCCAATTAAATGAAAATTCTGGGTTTGTAACTCAAAATATACCTTTGTACGAATATCAAGCAGGTCAATTAAAATTACCAATTTCTGCTTCTTATCAAGGAGCAGGTGTTAAAGTAGATGATGTTTCGACTTGGATTGGTATCAACTGGACATTAAATGCTGGTGGTGTTATAACACGAATTGTTAAAGATATACCCGATGAGAGTGCTGTACACCGAGTATTATTGTCCGACACAGAATTACAGGAATATTATAACAATACTTACGATGGTAATTCAAATGGAGCTTATATGAAAGCATTTGCGACTAATGACCAATATGATACAGAGGCTGATATTTTTCAGTTCAATTTTGGAAGTTATTCAGGAAGCTTTTTTTTAGATGAAAACAAGGTGCCTAGAGTTTTAAACAATAAATCTCAATTAAAAATTGAAATAGATAGTAATTTTTACAGTAATCATCTAATAAAAATTACTACACCAGAAGGAGTTATTTACCATTTTGGAGGAGCAAATGCCATAGAACAAACAATGAGAAGGTATGTAGTTGATGGTAGTGTTACACCTAATGACACTAATGAAGGTGTTACCGCATTTTATTTAACTAAAATAACTCATCCATTGTATGGTGTTATAAATTTTGAATACCTTCAAAATCTTGGAATCAAAAATTTAGTAAGCCAAAAAATTCAAAAAGCATATAAAAAGACGGATAGCTATCCAGCTGGTAGCGATGGTGGAGTTTGTGCCGCTCCTGTTCTTGGAGGTAGCACCACTACTTCAATTACTAGAGTAACAGACCCAAAATTTTTGCACAAAATCTATTCTAATGAATCCGATTATGAAATTATCTTTAATTCGGATGCAATTAGTAGTGAAAATCACTTAAGGATTTTAAGAAAAATTATTATTCAGAAAAAGGCAAATCAAAATTTAATTAAATCAGTTGATTTTGAGTATTTCGGGATTATTACAAAACGCTTTTTCTTGTCTAAAATTATTTTTGACAAAGATTTAATAACTCAAAGTGGTCATAATCCAAGCAATAATATCTATAGATTTCAATACAATGATTACGCATCATTACCAGATAGATTCTCATATAGTCAAGACTATGCAGGATATTTTAATGGCATAAATAATACTACATTAATACCAAATAACGTAATATTAAACCCAACTAACATTCCTAATATTTATGCAGACAGAACTCCAAATTTTGGATACGCTTCAAAAGGAGTACTTACCCACATCTATTATCCAACCAAAGGTTATTCTCATTTTGAGTATGAAGGCACCAAAGCAAAAAAAAGAAGAACTAAACTACTGAATCTTTGGGCATATAGAAACTGTAGCAACTGCAATAATTTTAACCCCGACAAGTTGACAGATGGGATACCTCAAATTAATTTAGATGACAGCATTTATGGAATTCAAAATGTATATGAAGATCAAACAGCAAAAATTACAGTTGTTTTACAAGCAACTGATTCTAATACATCAATAGTTCCTCAACAGGAAAAGGCTACTTTAAAAATAACAGATTTATCAATACAAAATGCAATACCAACTATTCATGAAATAAGTTTACCATCACCAACAGCTGATGGATATGCTGGCGTGATGACAGTTTCGAAAACTTTTACTTTTACACATGGCCTTACTCAAGGGCATAGTTATAGAATTGAAATAATTATATATAAAGATCCAGACCCAAATTTGCAAAATTCGCAAACTCCAATGGAAGCTAATGTTGTAATTGAATTTTCTGATGGGTTTGATATTGTAGATAATCTTGGTGTTAGATTAAAAAGAGTAACGAATTATAGTAAAGATGATAAACCTGAATCAATTAGAAGACTTTACTACAAATCAACTGAAGAGCAGATTTTAGGAAACGAGAATATACCATATCTAGAAGATATCTTGCCTCCTGTAAAAATGGAATCTGTTTTTGTAAATTCAATTTGTGATGGAGGACAATTTACAGGACCTACTGAGATTTATTCTAATGGTTACTTTATTTTGTCAAGTGCGTTTGATTACGGCAATGTTAGTAATGTAGGAAACTTTGAAGTAGTAAGTGTTAGTTATGGCGGAGATAATTATGAACAAGGTGGTATTGAAAAAGTATTTAGAAAAAGTACTCCTTTTGGAGCTTCAAAAATACCTGTCAAGTTTTTATCTGGACTTGTTCCTTGCTCAGCTGGTATTTATTATGATTTAGATAACTTTAATAGCTTTGAAATTAATAATCCTTTAAATGGTGAACTTTTAAACGAAAAGTATTTTACAAATAAAAATTCATCTCTTAAAAAGAGTAAAGAAATCTATTATGTTTTTAATACACCTCCGCAGTTAAATAATAAAACAATAAATAACTTAATATTTAGAAAAAAATTTAATGCTCTATATTTCGAATATCCTGCTACATATGACAACACTGTTTCTAATTATGAAATTGGTTACTATATTACACAATCAACCAGAAGTGAATTATCTAAAAAAATAGAAACAGAATATTTAGACTATGTTCCTTTAGGAGTAATTGACGAAAGTAATTACAAAAAAATAGTAACCGAAACGTATTATGAATATTATGCTGATTTAATTGGTTTACCATCTCAAGTTAAGACTTTTAAGAGTAATACTTTAGAAAGTAAAGTAAAAAATTATTATCCAGTTACGTCAAGCATAAATAGCCTTACCTATATATCATCTACTGTTCCATATATAAATTTAAGAGATAAAC
>CBFHBH010000337.1:0-2951 GCA_965653735.1 uncultured Flavobacterium sp.
ATCTGCTTTTACTTTAGCATATTTAGCTTCGTTCGCTTTTTGTTCAGCTACTTGATTTTGTACATGATCTTTGAAGATTTTTGCAGCATCAAATTTTTTAGCTTTAGCACCTTTACGAATAATAGTAACTTTTTTAATCACATCATCTTGAGCAATAGCGTTAACTACATCTTGACCTGTCACAACATGACCAAAAACAGTATGGCGACCATCTAACCAAGGAGTCGCTTTATGTGTAATGAAAAACTGAGAACCGTTTGTGCCTGGTCCAGCATTTGCCATCGATAAAATTCCAGGGCCTGTATGTTTTAACTCAGGAACAATTTCATCTTTAAATTTATATCCAGGTCCTCCAGAACCGTTTCCGTCTGGGTCACCACCTTGAATCATAAAGTCAGCAATAACTCTATGAAATTTTAATCCATCATAAAAAGGTTTTCCGCTGTATTTTTCATTAACCATAGTGTTTTTTCCTTCAGCTAATGCAACGAAGTTTGCAACCGTTACCGGAGTTTTTTCGTATTCTAATTGTAAAACGATTTTTCCTTTGCTTGTTTCTAATTCTGCATACATTCCGTCAGGTAAATTTTGATCACCTGAATTACATGAGAATAAGAAAGCGAAAAAACTTAAAAATAAACTTGTCATTCGATTCATTTTAGTTAATAATAATTATAATATAGTTATTCAATTTTAGTTTCTGGTTTTGCAGTAGGGTCTGGCTTAACATCATTAAGTGTTACAATACACATTAAAGGTTGGTTGGTGCCAATTCTGTTATTGTCACCGTGATATCCAAAAGCCAAATGTGAAGGGAAAAGGAATTTTACCTTATCGCCAGTATTCATTAGTTTAAGACCGTATCTAATTCCAATTATCATGTCCTGTTTGTCAACTTTGTATTGTTGAGGTTTTAATTCAGTTTGAGAATAAATGGTTTTTCCGTTTAAATCTTTAATTT
The DNA here is from genome assembly GCA_965653735.1 of uncultured Flavobacterium sp. Classification (GTDB taxonomy): domain Bacteria; phylum Bacteroidota; class Bacteroidia; order Flavobacteriales; family Flavobacteriaceae; genus Flavobacterium. The sequence continues at coordinate 962 of CBFHBH010000337.1, forward strand.
CATAGTCAAAGAAAGCAATTTCACCTTTTTCAGGTTTTTCTGTTGATGCTTCATTTTTAGATAAATAGGTGTACCAATATCCTTTTGTCGAAGCAATATAATCTGAAGCAGTATCTTTTTTAATGATATTAGCAATAATACTTTCTTCGTTCTGATTTAACTTTTTATTTCTTTCTACCGATTGTTTCATAAACTCACCCGAAGCATGAGAAACAGGTCTTCTTGCTTCTTGTTTTTGTGAACAACAAGTAACTAAATTCATGCCAAGAAGTAAACATCCCACAATTTTTATAGCCTTCATATTTTTTACTTTTTAGTTTCTTTTACAATTTTGATGAATTTTGCAACAGTGTCTTCAATGCTTACTGTCGATTTTCCTCCAGCTGCATTAATATGACCTCCACCGTTAAAATAATCTCGAGCAAACTGATTTACATCAAAATCACCTTGCGAACGGAACGAAATTTTGATAATCCCTTCCGATTTATTTTCGATAAAGATAGCAGTAAAATCGATTCCATCAATAGTTAATCCATAATTAACAAAACCTTCAGTATCTCCTTTTTGATAATGATGTGCGTCAAGCTCTTCCTGTGTAAGAGTTATATACGATGTTTTATACTCCGGCATAAGCTTCATGTTCTGCAAAGCCTTTCCTAAAAGTTGTAATCGGTTATACGAACTTGTATCAAATAAATTGTTGTGAATTTGTGCGCTGTTTACACCTTTGTCCACTAAGTTGGCTGCAACGCGTAATGTAGTGCTGGTTGTAGATGAAAAACGGAAAGAACCAGTATCAGTAACTAATCCAGTATATAAACAAGTTCCAACAGTAGCATTTATTAAATTTTCTTGACCTAATTGCGTAATAAAATGATACACCATTTCACAAGCCGAACTCATTTTAGTGTCAGAATACATGTATTTTGCATAATCATCTGGCAACTGATGATGATCTATCATGATAAAAGTTTTGTCAAGCTTTTCTAAAAAACTTCCCATGAACTCACCAGTTCGATGAAAGGCATTAAAATCTAATGTGAAAATAATATCAGCCTCATTTAGCTTAGGTTCACAAACTTCATGATTTTCTTCAAAAAGCAATACTTTGTCTGCACCTGGCATCCATTTTAAATAATCAGCAAATTCGTTGGGCGAAATTACAGTTACTTCGTGTTGTAACTGTATTAAAAAATGATACAATCCTAAAGTAGACCCCATAGAGTCTCCATCCTGATTGCGATGCGGTAGTATAACTATCTTTTTTGGAGAAGCTAACAGTTCTTTTATAGCTTCAATATCTTGTTCATTCATCATGTTGCGAAAATACAATTTATATGAACAAATAATAATGTTTTTCTATGCGAATTGTTTTTATAACCCCTGCTATTGAGTGAATTTTTGACCTTGAATTTAGTCTATTGTTGTAAATTAGAATATTCAGGATATTTTATATCGATAAATTCTTCAACCCAACTTTTTAATAGTTCCAAAGAGTGAGAGTCGTCAGCACTATATAGTCTTATAATTCTAGCGCTATCAATATCCTTCAATGTTTTGGAACACTTTTTCTTAATAAAGGTGTTAAATAAACTTAAAAATTCATGTATTTGGGAATCTTCTTTTCCTATTGTATATCCAGAAAAAAATAAAAAAAATCCCTCAACATTATGAATGGAAAACAATTTTGGTCGCTCCAATGTATATAATAATAAGTCTATATTCTCTAATTTATTTGACATGAAAAGCCGTATGATTTATAATTTCAGAGTAAAAATGGTTTACATAAAAACTGTTATTGCTAAAATACGAAAAGTGTTTTGTGTAAGAATAAAAATAGATGAAGTTTAAATAATTAAAAAACTTTTTTAGCTCTATTTTTCAGTCTGCGAGAAATGTCTATTTTTGCACATGCAACACAACGTCCTTATTTTAGATTTCGGGTCTCAGTATACACAGCTGATTGCCCGCCGAGTTCGCGAATTAAATA
>CBFHBH010000338.1:0-2941 GCA_965653735.1 uncultured Flavobacterium sp.
ACTACAGAAGACCCCGCTCCTAAAACTGGCCCCCAATCACTTGGATTACCATCTAAAGTAATAGTTTGAGAAAACGATTTCTCTGGAATAAATAAAGCACACAAAATCCCAACTAACAATGCTTGTTTAGCATAACTTTTAGTATTTAATAAAGTATTGTTATAACTAATAAATAAATCTTTATTTAAATTGAGAATATTAAAATGCCATATTCTAAATGCCTCTGTTAGCCAGCTACAACAGGAGTTACTGACTTTTTGGACATTTTCTCTAAAAAATAATATAAATTTTTTCATATAATACAGTTTTAAAAACCATATCATAAGTAAATTTCAGATAGAAAGAGCTTTAAGTAAAATTGAAAATTTTCCAATCATGGATTGAAACTTTAAAAGTTTTAAATAAAGTAAATAACAAGAATAAAAAATTAATTGATTATGCGGTAGTATTATTGCATATAGCAACACAATTAACCAATAGAACCGTCTAATGAGTGATTGATTGATGTGGAAGTATTTTATTGCACTAGGCAACACAATCTATCAATAGAACTATCCATTTAACCTTTTTTTAAGGTTTGTTAAACAAAATTAATACAATTTTAAATACACTTTTAACAAAAGGCCATGATTTGTAGAATTTTAACAATTTTAACAAGTGTTTAGCTTTCAAATACTTACAAACCATCACTATTATTAGTTAGAAATAAAAAAAAGACTAAAAATTGATTTTAAAAAATCATAACCAACCTATTCAATTAAAAAATAAGTTAAATTAAAAAGGAAATGAAAATCAGAATTAAAATTTAGATTTTAAAAAAATCAATTCTAAAAAAGAAACAAAATCATTGATTATCAGATTATTACAGAAAATATTTATCAATTTTTTTAAATAAAAAAATACAAATTATAAAGAAAATCTTTTCAAACTAAATAAAAAGATGTATTTCATCGATTATTTTGTTAATTTCATCGATTATTTTGTCTAACTGTTTAATTTTGAACCAGTTAAAAAATGATTTATGAGAAAATTAATTTGTATTTCGCTATTACTTACTGTTTCTTTAGGAATTGCTCAAAGCAAAAATGATTTATGGAAAAAAAGTAATTCGAGAATAAACAATGGAAGAATTTCAAAAAACAACTTACCACAACAAAATATTTTCGATTTAGATTTATCATCAATGAAGAAGATGTTAGCAAAATCTCCTAAAAGAGAAATTTCAAACATCACTTCAAACACAATTATTTCATTACCTAATGGAGACGGTCAAGTAGAGAATTTCAGAGTTTATGAGAATTCAATTATGTCTCCAGAATTAGCTGCAAAATATCCAGACATCAAATCTTATGTAGCAGTTGGTGTTGATAACCCAAAAGCTCGTGCATATTTCAGTATTCATTGAACCAATTAGTTCAGATAATACATCATATTCTGTTTATAAAAAATCTGATAAAGAAAAAACTTTAGACAACTTTGAATGTAGTGTGATTGATGCTGCTTCTACAAACTATGTTTCATCATCAAATACTTTTGCTCGTGGTGCCGATGATAGTAAACTTCGCACTTACAGATTAGCAGTTTCTTGTACAGGAGAATATGCTGCTTATTTTGGAGGAACTAAATCACAAGCTTTAGCAGGAATGGTAAATACTATGACAAGAGTGAATGCTATTTTCGAAAGAGATTTTGGTGTAAAACTAGTTCTTATTGCAAATAATGACTTGGTAATTTATACAAATGCTTCGACTGATCCTTATTCAATCAAAGCAAACTGGCCAAACGAAGTTCAGTCAACATTAACTTCAGTTATTGGTGAAGCTAATTATGACATTGGACATTTATTTGATTCTGTTATAGGTGGTGGTGATGCTGGATGTAAAGGTTGTATTGGTGTTGATGGATACAAAGGAAGAGGATATACTTCTACATTACAAGCACCTGAAGGAGATAGCTTTGACATTCAATATGTGGCTCATGAAATGGGACATCAATTAGGAGCTAACCATACTTTTACATATAAAACCGAAACTGGAAATCCTGCACAATTAGAACCTGGAAGTTCATCAACAATTATGGGATATGCTGGTGTAACAATTAAAGATATTGTACAACGTGCAGATGATTATTTTCACGCAATAAGCATCCAACAAGTTACAGATAATATTAAAACTAAAACTTGTGGTACAATTACATCTACTGGAAATGCTGCACCTGTTGTAAATGCAGGATTAGATTATACAATTCCTAAAGGAACACCGTTCATGCTAACAGGCTCTGCTACTGATGCAAACACAAGTGATGTCTTAACATATACTTGGGAACAAATGGATTTAGGAGATGCTACAACAACAGTTCCAACTGCAACAGCGACTGTTGGACCAATTTTTAGATCATATCCTCCTAACACATCTGCTACAAGATATTTTCCAACTATGAGTACAATTTTAGCCGGTTCATCAACAACACCTGGATATCGAATCGCTTCTGAAATTTTACCTACTGTTGCTAGAACTTTAAATTTCCGTTTAACGGCTCGTGATAATAAAATAGGTGGTGGTGCTAACAATACTGATGATATGGTAGTAACAGTGAATAGTGTAGCTGGACCTTTTACAGTAGACTCTCAAAATACAAATGAATCATATGCGGTTGGAACATCTCAAGTTATCAATTGGTCAGTTGCTGGTACAACTGCAAACGGTGTGAACTGTGCTAACGTAGATATTTTATTATCTACTGATGGAGGTCAAACGTTCCCTATCATTTTAGCGGCTGCAACACCTAATGATGGTACACAAAACATTATAATTCCAAATAATCCAGGAACAACAAATAGAATCATGGTTAAAGGAAACAATCATATTTTCTTTGATGTAAACAATGCTAATTTTTCAATTACTGGTTCTGTATCAGTTGATGCTGCTGCTCCTACTGTTTC
>CBFHBH010000339.1:0-2939 GCA_965653735.1 uncultured Flavobacterium sp.
TTCAACAAACCTATCAACAGATGAAGGTTTTAATTTACTCAAAAAATTTAAAATTTGATCTAAAGATTTTCCATTGGATCGATTGTAAAGAAAAAATATTGCATGTTTACCACAGTTCTTTTCATTTTGATTTTGGAAGGCGTATGGATTGAACCTTATTAGTTTAAATTGAGATAAAAATTTTGTTATGTTTTTATTCAAAGGGGGCCAAATTCCAAGCGAGTCATAATAATCTACATTGTTAGGTGAATTAATAAAAATGGCAACCCAATGAGATCCTTTGGCATCAGAAGGATCAAAATTTACAACCATCGATTGAGGGAATGATAAATTCAATGGATTAATATTCAAAATTTGATCTGAAGCAAAACAACCCAAATAATGTGGAGATGTTATTCGGTTTCTCATAAGAATTTTATCTATTTGATGGTTATTCATTTAAAAATAGGCAGATTTTCGAAAATGTAAAGTCAATGTACAATTTCCGAACATGAAAGGCATTAAAGCACCATTTGATGCTCTTATTTCTATAAAAATTTCTCCAATTTCTTTTGTGAGTAATTTATGGTATTGAATACCAATAAATTGCTCTTCTATAATTTCATCGGGTTTTCCTCTTATCGTGACAGCTCTTAGCACAGGAGCAGTAACGTCGCCAACCATCATAGGTTCTATTAAACCTGGTGCATACACATAGAAAGAGGAAACACCTCCTTTTAAATCCGGCATGTTTTTAGCAGTTGTTGTCTCAGTTAATTGTTGCTGATCAAAACCAAGAATATATGAGAGTTGCTCACTCATTTCAATACGTTCAATGAAACCTTGATCCAAATTGAATGTAAAACGATTGCTTGTCGAGTCGAATACAAGTCTACATGAAAAATTCACCCTCCTATAAGCATGGACCCATGGTTCGAGTCCTTTTAACTTAGTTTGATCTAAAATTCCACGATCCTCATCATCTAATAAAGCAATTTCCTCATTCAAATATTTATTATAGAGATCTTCTTCACTGGGAATTTTTCCTTCCGATTCTTTTAAACTTTCCCTTGCAGCTCGTTCCAATGTTTTTTCGGCACTTTCCAGATCCGAAACCTCTTCAATATCTTGAATTTGGCTTGAGGGTTCCATTCTTGTTGCGAGTTCTTCCGCTAACTTGGCATATTCTGTTTTTGCTCTATTTCGAGCCCTATCCACGGCATGAAGAAAAGAATCCTGAGCAGTACGAACTTTCTGTGCCAATTTTTCGCTTCCAGATTGAAGTGATTTACTCAATACTGTACTCACTTCATTTGGATTTGTAAATGTATTCGAGGGCAATTCAATAAGTATTTTTTCCCCGGTTTTCCAAACGACATTTAAATATTGTTGGGTAGTTGTGCCCAGTGAAGGCCATGAATGGGGGTAGACAAGTACAGCCAATCCCACTAGCCATTCCGAATTGAATTGTAGTTTATGAGGGAGTCTAACCCTGAATGAATTGGTTTTGTTTCCATCAACATTGGTATTTGATGGAAGGATTATGTAAAAGGAAGAAGTTGAAGTACTCATCATTCGATGAATTAAGAAAATTTGAAATTATATTGTCTTATTTATTATAATTTTTAATTACCACCTTATGAACGGGATTATATTATTTCCAGAAGAGATTACTAGCTGGTATCCAGCTATTTTGTTCTGGTCCGTATCCTTTCCATTTGACAAACAAATATTCCTTTCCTTCTTTCTTTCTTTTCTTAATTATTTTCTCAATATCATAGACAGGTTGAGATGCTGATTTGTCTATCGCATCTCGAACTCGACTGAAATCATATGCGTAGAATCTTCCTTTTATTATTTCGCCATTTTGATCTCGGATTCTATAAGTTATGGGTTGATAGGGTATATCATCTCGTATTTGGTCAATGATGAATATTTCACCAGTAAAATTAGGAGTAAATCCTTTTTGGAAAATATGTTTATATTTTTCAATTCGAACTCGATCACCGACTTTGAATTTTCCTTTATTTCTTTTATTTTTAAATCTTTGAACAGCTTTTTGTTCTAATTTTTGACGAATTTTTTCGGCATTTTTAAAGTTAATATCTACAGGTCTCATTCCAATTGATCGATTTATTGAATGATTTATGGAATTGACAATATCCTGGATAACATTTATCCAATTTTGAGTTTGACGTTCAGTAAAATATCGATATAGTCTTTCTTTAATTGTTCGATTTGCTCTTTCTGCCATTCCAGCATGGAATTGTGGATTATACATGCTAAAATGCTGTATCCCTTTTTTATGAAAACATTCTTGTACTTCTCTTGCAGTAAATTCTTTTCCTTGATCAGTTTTTATTTTCCAAGGAAGATATTGAGTTCTTGAAAATATTTTTTCAAAAGCATTAATCATATGGCGGGAAGATTTGCTTTTCACAGGTTCTACAGTCAATTGCCTACTGAGTGTATCGATACATACTAGTAAATATTTGTACCCTCGATTATGACGTGAAAGGCGGTCGAAAACAGCTAAGTCAGCTTGCCATTCAGTGTGCAGGCCGGAAGCTAAAGTTGGAAGTGTAGGATAACGTCGAATTACTTTTCTATGGAGCGTATATGTGTATTGTGATTCTAGATATTTTTTCACTTCATTTTTAGTTATTGTTGGGTCTATTTTTTTAGCTTCTTTTAGTAAAGGCAAGACAGATGTGAATGATGCAGGTGAATGAACATCCTTATAAAGATGGTCCAATATTTTCCTCATTGATTTCATATTTTCGAGGAAATGGACCAAAGTGTTGGTTTAAATTTGAATGATTCCTTGGGTTTATTATATACTTTTTTGAATAACATCATTTTTCCTGAGCCGGATTGATGTCTTTGTTGACTTTTAATACCCAAAATTTTGATCAGCTGTGGATGAGTGTTCAATCTTTCCATAAATTTTTCATATCCTG
>CBFHBH010000340.1:0-2938 GCA_965653735.1 uncultured Flavobacterium sp.
TATTAAAGAAATATTAAAGAAAATTTTTTAAAAACATTAAATTTTTACAAAAAATTAAAAAATTTTAATGATATTCACAAGCATAAATTATTCAAATTACGATGTTTTTTATTCAGAAAATTTTAAAATATATTTTCAAAAATATGCAAATTTTAGATCAAAAATAGATAAAATTTACAATGGCAAAAATACTTACTGGAATCCAAAGTACAGGTACCCCGCATTTAGGGAATTTATTAGGAGCGATTTTACCAGCTATCAAAATGGCCGAGAATCCTTCGAATGAATCGTTTCTTTTTATCGCCGATTTGCATTCGATTACACAAATAAAAAACGGTGAAACATTAAGAGGAAACACAAATAGTACTGCTGCAGTATGGCTTGCCTGTGGGTTAGATCCTTCTAAGGTTGTTTTTTATCGTCAAAGCGATGTGCCACAAACTACAGAATTGTCTTGGTACTTGAGTTGTTTTTTTCCTTTTCAGCGTTTAACCCTAGCACATTCATTTAAAGATAAGGCAGATAGGTTAGAAGATGTGAATGCTGGTTTGTTTACGTATCCAATGTTAATGGCTGCCGATATTTTATTGTATGATGCAGAAGTAGTTCCAGTAGGAAAAGATCAATTACAACATATCGAAATTACTCGCGATGTTGCTTCTCGTTTTAATCATCAAATGGGTGAAACATTTGTGTTGCCCCAAGCATTAACTGGTGAAGACACAATGTTGGTTCCTGGAACCGATGGTGAAAAAATGAGTAAATCACGTAATAATATCATTAATATTTTCCTTGATGACAAAGCACTTCGTAAACAAGTGATGAGCATTGAAACGGATAGTACACCGTTAGAAGAACCAAAAAATCCAGATACGTGTAAAATATTTACAATCTTTAAATTATTGGCTAACGAAGAACAAATCGCCAATATGAAAGAAAAATATAAAAACGTAAACCGTGATTTTGGATATGGTCACGCAAAACAGGCTTTATTTGAATTGATTATAGAAAAGTTTGCGACCGAAAGAGAGCGTTATAACTATTATATGAACAATTTGGATGAGCTTGAAGCTTTGTTGCTTCAAGGAGCTCAAAAAGCATCAGCAGTGGCCGATGGGGTTTTGAAAAGAGTAAGAACAAAACTTGGCTACTAGAAAAATCTCAATAAAATATAAAATCCCAAACGGTCACTGAGCTAATCGAAGTGAAAGTTTGGGATTTCTTTTTTATCTAAAATTGGTTTTTTAGTCTTCCTGTAAAGCATTCCAGCCTCTAGCTTTTAATGCGATTTTTGTATTGGCGCGAGTCACTAAATGAATTCCTTCACTTTCTTGAGTCATGTGACCAATAACGGTGAAATTCGGATTTCCTTTTATTTTATCAAAATCATCCATTTTGATGGTAAACAATAATTCGTAATCTTCACCACCATTTAAGGCAATCGTCGTTGAGTCTATATTGAATTCTTCACATACATTAATGAATTGAGGGTCCATTGGTAATTTGTCTTCGTACACATTACATCCCACATTTGATTGTTTGCACAAATGCATTACTTCCGAAGATAATCCATCAGAAATATCAATCATTGCTGTAGGTTTTATGTCTAACGCTTTCAAAATTTCTGCAACATCCTTACGAGCTTCGGGCTTAAGCTGTCTTTCAATTAAATAAGTATAATTGTCTAAGTCAGGTTGGTTATTAGGATTTACTTGAAATACTTGCTTTTCTCTCTCCAAAACTTGTAGTCCCATATAAGCAGCTCCTAAATCTCCCGAAACCACTAATAAATCTCCTTGTTTTGCTCCGTTACGGTAAACAATATCTTGGACGTCAGCTTCACCTAAAGCAGTAATTGAAATGATTAAACCTTTTTGAGATGAGGTAGTATCTCCACCCACAACATCAATATCATATTGTTTAGCTGCCAAAGTAATTCCTTCGTATAATTCTTCCAATGCTTCCAAAGGAAAACGATTGGAAACCGCTACAGAAACTGTAATCTGAGTTGCTTTGGCATTCATAGCATAAATGTCTGATACATTTACCACCACAGCTTTATAGCCCAAATGCTTTAATGGCATGTAAGCTAAATCAAAATGAACCCCTTCAATCAATAAATCTGTAGAAATTACTGCTTTTTTATTTTGGAAATCCAAAACGGCAGCATCGTCACCAATTCCTTTTAAAGTCGATGGGTTTTTTATTTCGAAATGTTTAGTCAAATGTTCAATAAGACCGAATTCGCCTAACTGTGCAATACTGGTTCTTTGTGGAGTTTTATCTTCTATCATTGTTATTCATTTTCTGAGGGACAAAGGTACAAAGTTTTTTCAGGCGTAAAATTTTTTAAAATTCTAATTTCCTACTGACAAACTGTTGTCACTAGCCCCTCTTAATTTTGTTTCAGTAATCATTAAAACATTAATAATATGAACACAGAAACAGTTTCACAGGTAATCAGTCAAGAGGATTTATTAAAACACTGGCAAGGGCACAGAGCGTTGACGAGACGTGTAATAGAATTATTTCCTGAAAAAGATTTCTTCGAATTTTCAGTAGGCGAAATGCGTCCGTTTGCAAAATTAGCTGATGAACTTTTGGCTATAGCTGCCCCAGCGTTAAGAGGAATTGTCAATAGAGATGTACAGCCTTTTACAGAAGGTTCAACACAAGGATTTACAACGAAAGCACAGTATTTGGAACAATGGGATAAGGATACCAAGGAAATTGATTTGCTTTGGCAGCAATTATCGGTAGAAGATTTTAGCGAAACCTTTAATCTTTTCGGACAGTATGAATTCCCAATCATCCAAAACATTTTGTATTTTATTGATAATGAAATTCATCACCGTGGGCAAGGTTATGTGTATTTAAGAGCTTTGAACATCGCGCCACCATTTTTCTGGGAGAGATAATTTTTCAGAACAGAGATGCG
>CBFHBH010000341.1:0-2936 GCA_965653735.1 uncultured Flavobacterium sp.
TGTAAGCTTAATTGATCTCCAAATATTCTTTCAGCAGCATCATTTTGAACTAATCCACGCTTCCAGTCACCTCTAACAGAATAAGTTTCTAAATTAGACATTTGAGCAGTTGATTTTTGAGTTCTTCTGTAAGATTGGAAAGAAGAATTAAAGCTTAACTTCCAGTTTTTGTTGAAATCGTGATTAAATAGTAAAGACGCACTAGCTGATTTTGTATTACCAGTTGACCAAAGAGCTCCAAAATAAGTATTACGAGGTATGTCTAAGATTTCTTTTCCAATAATACCAGTTCCAAAATCAGGTGTCCAGTCTGCACTTAAGTAATCTCCTTGCAAAGTAATGTCTGTTTTTTCAGAAATTTTAAATAAAAGGGACGGATTGATGTAGATACGATCGTTTTTTACATAATCTCTAAAGCTGTTTGATTTTTCATACGATCCAGTAAAACGATACGCAATTGAATTATTTAAAGGACCATAAAAATCAACAGATGGTTTGTAATAATCATAACTTCCTAGTTGCATGTTAATTTCTCCTCCTTTTGTGAATTTTGGAGTTTTTGTAACTAAGTTTAAAATTCCTCCAGGAGTAACATTTCCATATAATAAAGCAGAACCACCTTTTAGGAATTCAACCTTTTCTAAAGAAGAAACTTCAGGGATTGATCCAGAATTATAACGAAAACCATTTTTAAACATATTATTGGCTCCCATGTCATAACCTCTAGACCAAAAAGATTCTTGAGCACCTCCGCGAGCAGAACCTACATAAACACCATTGGCATTTTTAATAACTTCGCTCAAACGAATGGCTTGTTGTTGTTCTATAACTTCGTTTCCTATCACTTGAACACTTTGCGGGTTATCCATAGGTTTTAAACCTGATCTTACAACACTAACTGGTTTTCTTTGCTGATTAGAGGTTATAGTAACTTCGCTAAGAACTTTTCTTTTTTTGTTTTTTACAGTGTCATTTAATTCAGAATAATCTTCTAAATCAGATTCTGCTTTTGTGAGATCAGCACTTTGTGCAAAAGATATTGTAGTAAGTAGTAAAAATACAGCTTGAAGAGACAGATATTTTTTCATTTATTTAGAATTAATTAAAATAATGTTTGATTTCGAGTGCAAAAATAAAATCTATTTCTCGATTTCTAAAACTTATTTAGATTAAATTTAAATAAAATTTAAAATATTTTTTTAATTTATTGATTTTCAATTTTTTGTAGAATGAAAAATCCCTGATTAAGGGATTTTTAAATTATTTTTTCTTCATTGGGTATTCTTCGAATGATTCTTTACCATTTTTTTTGCCTGATATTTTTGCGACTAAGCTATCAGAAGAAATTTTGATATAAGTTATTTTTTGAGGAAAGTCATGTTTAGGATTTTCAAAAACAATTTGACTTTCTGTTAAGGTTGAGACTTTGAAAGAAACTTTTTTTCCTTCATTCTGGTTAGATACTTTAGTATTGTACAATAAACTATCATTTACTTGAATAATCTCTATTGTTTCGGTAAACAAAGTGTCTTTTCCAGAAATAAAAGTTGTTTTTCCAGACAGGGTACTATCATTAAGTTGATTCCAGCTTTCAGTTAAATCGCCTTCTTTTGTTGAATTACCCCAAGAACCTATAAGCCATTTTGCTTCTTCTAGTTTTGGATATTTTTTTGTTACGATTCCAATTTTATTGTCATCCTTTTTTAAGCAAGAAGTAAATAATAATGTTGCTGTAATTGTTGCTAAATAAAGAGTTGATTTTTTCATGTTTTTTGACTTGATGTTGAATATCAAATATAAAGAAAATAGCCCAGATAGAGCTGATATCCTTTTTTGTTAAAAAAAGATAAAGGTGAAAGCTGGAAAAAGCTCCAAAAAATCAAAAATTAAAATCTGAAATCTTTTTTGTAATTTTGCACTCCAAAATAGAAGACAATAAAATGTTAGACAGACTTCAATACGTAAAACAGCGTTTCGACGAAATTTCAGATTTGATTATTCAACCTGATATCATCGCCGATCAAAAGCGTTATGTACAGTTAAATAAGGAATATAAAGATTTAAAAGCTCTTGTTGAAAAGCGTGAAGAGTATATAAATCTTGATGGCAATATCAAAGAAGCAAAAGAGATTATTGCAGATGGGAGTGATGCTGAAATGGTTGAAATGGCCAAAATGCAGTTGGACGAAGCTCAGCAGCGTTTACCTCAATTAGAAGAGGAGATTAAGTTTATGCTTATCCCTAAAGACCCAGAAGATGCTAAAAATGTTATGGTGGAAATCCGTGCTGGTACTGGTGGAGATGAAGCTTCGATTTTTGCAGGAGATTTGTACAGAATGTATACGAAGTTTTGTGAGACGAAAGGTTGGAAGACATCTGTGGTTGATCTAAATGAAGGAACTTCTGGAGGCTTCAAAGAAATTATTTTTGAAGTTACCGGAGAAGATGTTTATGGAACATTGAAATTTGAAGCAGGAGTACACCGCGTGCAACGTGTGCCTCAAACAGAAACTCAAGGGCGTGTTCATACATCAGCAGCAACGGTTATGGTTTTACCAGAAGCTGAAGAATTTGATGTACAAATAGATATGAATGATGTGCGAATTGATTTATTCTGTTCGTCAGGACCTGGAGGTCAGTCGGTTAACACTACAAAATCGGCTGTTCGTATGACGCACATCCCAACAGGTTTAGTGGCGCAATGTCAGGACGAAAAATCTCAGCATAAAAATAAAGACAAAGCATTATCGGTTTTACGTTCTCGTTTATACGAAATGGAATTGGCTAAAAAGCAAGAGGAAGATGCTAAAAAGCGTAACTCTCAGGTAAGTAGCGGTGACCGTTCTGCAAAAATTAGAACGTATAACTATCCTCAAGGACGTGTTACAGATCATAGAATTTGAAGGGATATCTTCGAGATGGATGGTGTTATGGCT